>JAKSAU010000410.1 GCA_022361535.1 Desulfobacterales bacterium | reverse complement strand
GGCATCGGCAAAATCAATGATGTTCAGACGGCCGTTCGCACGATTTAAAACGATATTTGCAAGGCTTATATTGTTGTGAAGAATTTGCTCCCGGTGGATGTCAATGACCGCTGCGGTAATCTGCACTCCAATTTTAAGGAAATGTTCTTCACTCAGCCCGGATTGTTTGTACAATTGTTGTAGATCGACGCCTCCGATATCCCGGGTGATCATGGCAAGCCCCTTTTTTGTGGGGGTAAGGCCGATAGGCGATACAATGCCCTTACTTTTAAAACGGCGGAGTATTAGATACTCATGTTTTAAGCTCTCAACCGGATTATCTTTTCCATGACCGCGGTTTACGGTTTTGATGATACAGGGTAGCTCCCCTGTGTTTAGGACCCCACGATAAATCTTACTTAAAGAACCTTCAAAGATCTTTTCCGAGATTCTGTAATCGAATAGTGTTTCCATCTTGACTGACTCTGTCCCCGATTTCCGGTTTTGCGATTCGGAACGATTCTCGCACAATATCAATTCAGCAACTGTATGGCAAGCATTAAGCAGAGGGGTGTAAAAGCAGTGAAGGTTTCGGTTTCAGGACATCATAACCACTTCATCTTGCATGTCAGAAACATAACCATTTCTTAATTGAGTTAGAAATTCGTGATTATTTTTATCATCTCACGATTTTTACGTTTAAATACGTATTTGACTCAGTCTGTATTTTCGTGAGATTATGAAAGTTCAGTAAAAAAATCTAATGGAGCCCAAATGACAATTCGTAAAATCATTTTATTGAAGCATGCTGTTTGTGCTGCCATATTTATCATGTTTCTTTTGTTTGGCTCTATTGTTCAGGCAGCAGATATTCCTCTTAGTGCAGCTGAAAAAAAATGGCTAAAAGAACATCCGGTCATTCGGGTTGGGCATGGTGTGGAGTGGCCGCCATTTTCTCTTTTTAAAAACCAAAAACCCATGGGTTTGTCCGTTGACTATTTGAATCTCGCGGCAAGTAAAGCCGGACTCAAACTTGAGTATCAGCCGGTCTATTCTTTTGTTGAATTGTTGAAGATGGGACAGGACAAAAAAGTTGATCTGATCCACAGCGTCACCAAAACCAAAACGAGATCTGAATATCTTGCATTTACAAAGCCGTACAAGAAAAACCCAAGCGCGATTTTCATGAAAAAAGGCTCCCCTCCTATAAATTCCATCAAAGATATCATAGATAAAAATATTGCCGTGGGTAGAGGATTCTATCAGGAAGAAATCATTCGAGAGCGCTACCCAAAAATAAAACTGACACGTGTTGAAAGTTCTCTGGAAGGCCTGAAAGCCGTATCTTTTGGAACGGTTGATGCTTTTGTCGATGAACTGGCAGTTGGCAATTACATCCTTGCGCAAAATTTTCTGACCAATGTAGCTGTGGCAGGAGGCACAGGACTGGCTGACTATGTTGATGTGAACATACGGTTTGCGGTCCGTAAAGACTGGCCTATCCTGGTATCTATTCTTGAAAAAGGAATGGATGCCATAAGTGAATCCCAAAAAGCCCAAATAAACAGCAAATGGTCATCTTTAGCAGAACGGCCAGTATTGCATCTGACAGATGATGAAAAAAACTGGTTGAAATCGCATCCTGTGATTCGGGTTATGGGTGAAACCGATTATCCGCCATGGGATTTTGTCCGGAATGGACAGGCCGCAGGCTATAGCATTGATTATGTCAAGCTTTTGGCAGATCGCTTAGGAGTAAAACTCACATTTGACATCGCCCCCTATGGAGACCAAATAGGCAAAGTGCAAGCGCGAAAACTTGACATGCTTCACACCACCAGTTCGTTTGAACTGGATGGTGTTTTATTCTCTAAACCCTATGGTCGTTTTCTTCAGGTGATTATTGCCCGGGATGACCGGTCTGACATCAAAAGCGAGCAAGATCTTTCAGGCAAAAGGGTTGCCATTGCCAAAGGGGATGAGGGTATCCAAATGCTCAAAAGAGCGGTTTCTGATGTTCAATCTGTAGAATGTATTGGGTATCGTGAAGTGCTGATGGCCATATTAGATAAAAAGGCTGACGCCGGTATCATGGACAGGTCTGTTGCCCATCACCTGATCCGAAAGCATTTGTTGAACGGATTATCTGTAGTAGCGCAGGTAGCAGGCACACGGTTTGATCCAAACCAGGAAATGAGGCTGGGTGTTCGAAGTGACTGGCCTGTATTTCTGGAAGCTTTGGAAAAGGCTATGGATTCAATTACCACAGAAGAAATGGATGCATTGAATCACAAATGGCTCAGGCAGCTAAAAAAAACAGATCAAATCGAACTGTCAAGTTCCGAAAAAGCCTGGCTTGCAAAACACAAATCCATAGAGTTAGGATTCACCCCAGATTTACAGCCATTGCTCATCCAGGCTGAAGATAAAGAGTTAACAGGGATACTTCCTGATATTTTCGACCAATTGAAAAACTATACGGGTTTAAATGTATCTATTGAAGCAAGGCCTTGGCCTGAAACCATAGAACAGGCCCGGAAAGGTGAAATTGACGGATTGGTATTATGCGTCCCTAACCTGGCAAAAGAGGCTGGTTTATTGGCCACTAAGGGATATATCTCAACAATCCCTGTGATTTTCGGTAAAAAGGATGCCCCATTTAAAATTAATAGTCTTAATGATTTAAAAGGAAAGCGTGTTGCCCACCTTAAATCAATTAAATTTTTAGAAAACATTTTAGCCCGCTTTGGAGACGAAACAACTGTTATTGAGGCAGATTCGTTTATTGCTGCAGTGACCATGGTAATGGAAGGCAAGGCAGATGTTGTTCTGGGTATGAATTTTAACACGTATACGTTGCATCAAAGTGTTTTAACCGGCATTGAACCGATTTTCATTGATTCTTCTTATTTGATCAAAGGCGTAACGGCTGTCCGCTCGGACTGGCCAGAGCTTGTGGGTATTTTAAACAAAGGACTGGTTGCGATAGGTGAGGCGCAAATCAATCAAATTATAAGGAAATGGACTCAAATAGAGCGGACTGGTCAAAAACTGATATTGACCAAGTCAGAAAGGGCCTGGCTTAACGATCATCCTGTTATCCGTGTCGGCACTGATCAGCAATGGAATCCCATAGAGTTTTTAGATAGCGACGGAAACTACAAAGGTCTTGCCATTGACTACTTAAAAAAAATTGAAAATCTGCTTGGAGTAAAGTTTAAATTAATCCCTGAAAACTGGCAGGCCTTGATTGACCGGGCAAAAAAACAGGAACTTGACCTGTTTACAAGCGTCGCCAGTACACCTGAAAGAAAAAAATATTTATCTTTTACAGAACCATACATCCAAATGCCTGCCGGTATTTTTGCCAGGGAGGATACCGCCTATATTACAGATCTCAAACAAATTAAAGGGAAACAAATATCTGTAGTGGAGGGGTATGCCATAGCGGATTATCTTGCAGCACACCATCCGTATCTGGATCTGGTTTTGGTCAAAAATACGCAAGAAGGAATCCGTAAAGTAAAACAAAAAAAGGCGTTTGCGTTTATCGACAACATCATTACCACAGGTCACATCATAAGCCACAAAGGATATATAGATATCAAATTGATTGGAGAAGTTCCTTTTGTCTATGCCCAGCGTATGGGGGTAAGAAAGGACTGGCAGCAATTTAGGGACATTCTACAAAAAGCTATTAATGCCATTCCGGACGCAGACCGAAATGCTATTTACAATAAGTGGGTGCCTGTTACCTATGAAAAGCCAATTGACTACAGCCTGATCTGGAAAATCACTGCCGGGGCTATGATCCTCATTTGTATTATTGTTTTCTGGAACCTCAGACTCAAATACGAGGTGGGCAAAAAGACCGCAGAATTAAAAGAAAATGAGCAAAAGTACCATAATTTATTTCAATTCTCGAGGGATGGTGTTCTCATATTTTCATTAGACAGGCGAATTCTAGATGTTAATGAGCAATTTGTGACACTTTCCGGGTTCACGCGTGATGAGGTGCTGAGTCTTAGACTTTCTGATCTTTTTCCGGAAGCCCGGACGCCGGAATCAGACAAAAGAATTCAAAGCATGTTGGATGGAAACGAAATAGACTTGTTCGAAACCGATATGCATTGCAATAATGGAAAAAAAGAGCAGGTTGAGATCAATGTCACAAAACTGGAAAACTGTTATGAGGAAAAAATCGTATTTCAGGCAAACATAAGAGACATCACCAGCCGGAAACGCCATATGGAAGTGCTTGCCGCCCGCCTTAGATTAAGCGAGTTTTCAGTTACCCACTCTGTAGAACAATTGCTCAAAGAATGTCTGGATGAGGCTGAAAAACTGACAGGCAGTTGTATCGGATTTATTCACTATCTTGGACCAGACCAAAAAACACTCACCTTGCAAAGGTGGTCAACAAACACTTTAAAACACATGTGTACTGCTAAAGGCAAAGGTAAGCATTATGATATCGATCATGCAGGTGTCTGGGTGGAAGGTATAAGGAAACGGCAACCTGTGATACACAACGATTATGAAAACCTTAAAATTCGAAAAGGCCTGCCAAAAGGGCATGCACCGGTTATCCGGGAACTGGTTGTCCCTATATTTCGAGGGGACAAAATTGTGGCGATTATCGGGGTTGGGAACAAGGAAAACGATTATGTTGAGGCGGATATAAAGGCCGTTGAGGATTTAGGCGATTTTTTGTGGGACATCCTACTCAGAAGAAAAGCTGAAGAGGAAAAATCCGAGACCGAAAAACGTCTCAAAGCCATTTTTAATCACCGGTTTCAATTAACAGGCCTGTTGTCACCTGATGGAAAACTTCTGATGGCAAATGAGAATGTCTGCCGTTTAGTAGGTGTAGACTTTAAAGAAATTAAGGGGGCTTATTTATGGGAACTGCCCCACTGGGAGCACTCCAAGACCCTTCAAGATGAAATTCGAAAAGCTGTCGAAAGCGTACAGAAAGGCAAGCTTATCACTATTGAAACAACTCATCCGGACGCAGAAGGAAATATCCACTATATTGATTTTTCGCTGACTCCTGTTCGCGATGAAAAGGGTGAGATCATATTTATCGTTCCGGAGGGTCATGATATTACCAAAAGGAAAAAATCAGAAGACGATCGGAAAAATCTGGAAAAACAACTTGCCCAGGCTCAAAAAATGGAAGCAATAGGTACGTTAGCGGGGGGTATCGCACACGACTTTAATAACATTTTATCATCTATTATGGGGTACACAGAACTTGCCAGGGAGGATATTCCAAAAGAAAGCGAAACCGCCTCTTACATCAATCAGGTCTTTAAAGCAGGCCAACGGGCAAGTGATCTTGTAAAGCAAATTTTAACTTTCAGCCGTAAACAGGATCGTGAGTTAGTACCGCTAAAAGTTGGCCTTGTAATAAAAGAAGCTGTGAAGTTGTTGCGTTCATCCATCCCAACTACCATTGAAATTAAGAGCGACATCAATCCCAATTGTGGATTAGTGCTTGCTGATCCAACCCAAATTCACCAGATAATCATGAACCTTTGCACCAATTCCTACCATGCCATGAAGGAGCTGGGCGGTAAATTGTCTATAAGCCTGCAGCCGATCAACATCGGTACAGAGGAAAAAACACAAACCGGGATACGGTTAGATAGAGGTTCTTACCTTGAAATGACCATCAGTGATACAGGCTGTGGCATACCAGAAGAACTCCTTGAGAAAATTTTCGAACCCTATTACACAACCAAGGAAAAGGGTGAAGGAACAGGCTTAGGACTTGCTACAGTCCATAGCATCATTAGAAATTTTAATGGTGAGATAATCGTTAAAAGCCGTGTTGGGGATGGAACAACATTTTTTGTTTATTTACCGGTCATCAAAGAAATAAAGCTATCAGCCAGTAAAGGAAAAGAAGCAGGAGAGGTTTTTAAGGGAGCGGAAAGCATCCTGTTTGTTGATGATGAAAAAACGGTGGTAGATTTCAGTAAAATTATGCTGGAAGGGCTGGGATATCAATTTATTGGATTTACAGAAAGTTTACAGGCGCTTGAAGCATTCAAAATAGCACCAGACGATGTAGATCTGCTCGTCACAGATATGACCATGCCAAAAATGACAGGAGAAGAACTGATCAGGCAGATCAAAAAAATAAGACCTGATTTGCCGGTGATACTTTGTACTGGTTACAGTGACGTTTTGAGCCCTGAAAGAATAAAACAGATAGGGGTCAGTGAGTATCTTGAAAAACCGATTTTGAAAAAGGATTTAGCAGCTAAAATCAGGAAAACATTAGAGAGACACAAACCATCATAAAATTATTTTATAGAGGAAAAATGAAACCTGTAGACTTAAAAGAAAAATTTGCACAATTTAGTGATCATTGGAGTCCTAAAATAGTTGGAGAGTTAAACGGCCAGCTCGTGAAACTTGCAAAACTTAAAGGTGAGTTTGTTTGGCACCACCACGAAAAAGAAGATGAGTTATTTATGGTTATAAAAGGTGAACTCACCATCAAACTAAAAGACAAAGACATTCAATTAAATGAAGGTCAATTCTTTATTATCCCAAAAGGTATTGAACATATGCCTGTTGCCAAAGAAGAATGCCATGTCATGCTTTTTGAGCCTAAAACCGTTATCAACACCGGTAATGTAGTAAACGAAAAAACGGTTAAAAATATAAAAAAAATATAACTCTATTAGATATAAATTATGGTCAAGCATACACATAAAACCAAACGAGTGTTATTGAATGCAAGAATCTGGCTTTTTAGAGAAGTTCCTGGCTTTGGTAACCGTAATTTTTTGGAACAGTGTTTAACCTATTCATATCCTCAACTCTCGGTTTAATGCGATTTGTCGTGAGCTCTTGAATATCAATCAACAAATCTCTATTCGCAAAAAAAATCTATCGAAAACATCTAATAAACAATCCCTGAAAGGTATCAAGACATTTAGGTATATGTTGAATATCGTTCAATAATGTTCCCTTAAGCAAGAGGACAGCGTCGAAAAATTATCCCACTGGCAAGAGTAATTCCAAGGTGCGCTATGGTATCTTCTATGTTTTTCACAGCAAATTTTCGGTAATTACCGGTAGATCTACGTATCACCCATGAGGGTGCTTAATTATCTAAAAATGCATATCTTTAATCAAAAAAAGACGTCTCGATGACGACAGTGTGGATGGATGCGTTAGCAGAAAAGTGGGGACAACAAAGTTAGGGCTGATAACGCCTAACAACAGTGTCTTGTAAATTCACATGATTTTAAACTGCCCCCACAAGCAAGCATGAATTTAAGGTATTTTCTTTTTGCCTTTAAAAAATCACTGTATGAATAGTAATTGACATTTTCCATCTCGAATTCGTGAGTTAAATGCCTAATAAGAAGCTGTTTCCCATTATATTTTTTATGGGACTCCATATATTGCCTTTCACTGATTGATTTAAAGATATGTAATTTCACTGCAAAGAGTATGCCTTCGACTATACATTAAGGTCGAATAGCCTATAACTAAAGGGTTTAAAAGGGGAAATAGCTTCTATTTAACGGGCAAATGCAATGTAAAACTATCACATTTATTTCATATTTTGAGTAATTTTTAGATAAGTTTGCAAAAAGCAGAGACGATTAAAGGTTCAATCTATGGTTAAAAACCATATAATTTATCAGTCTTACTCAACCTGAAAAGGATCAATTTCATATACAGTTACTGGCCTATGATATCCCTTTACTTCAATTTTACCCAGAGGAGTGCAGGGAAACTCATCCCTGACAAGTGCCCAAGTAGTATGACTTATCAAAATCCTGCCCGGCCTGCAGGCAATTTCAAGACGAGATGCAAGATTAACCTGCATTCCCATTGCCGTAAACTCCTTTCTTTCAGAAGACCCATACCCCCCCACAGTTGCCATACCCGTGTTGATTCCGCACCTGATATTTAATTTTTCGTCAATTCCGGAATTATACCATTTTTTATTTAATTCCTTCATTTTTAATTGCATACCAATGGCCATATTCAAGCATCTTAAAGCATGATCTCTGTCGTTGGTTTTGTTGGGAGCACCAAAAATTACGTATAACCCATCTCCAATTAATTGGGCCAAAGTCCCGCCATACCTATTGATGATCGAATTCATTTCAGTTAAGTATTCATTCAATAGATTTCCCATGTCCTCAGGCTCCAGCGAATCGGTAATCTGAGTAAAATTTTTTATATCAGAAAAGAATAAAGTCAGTTTCTTTCGATGGTGTTCCCAGACTAAATCGATTTGCCCGTCGAAAATAGTTTTGGCTATCTGGGTAGGAACATACTTTGAAATCAGGTTATACGCTTTTTGTACCTTTTTCTGCTCTTTTCTATACTTTTCTTCGGCAACCATGCGGTCATGAATATCTGTGACAATGCCCTGATGATACCGAATTCCAGTTTCTGGCTCCACATAAATGGATGTTTGATCCTCCACCCAACGAATTTCTCCTGATTTGGTGATAATTCGATAGATCTGTGTATACTTATCCTTCTCTTTTTTTACGTAATCCTTGATTTCTTGCAGCGTTCTATCTGAGTCTCCCTTGTAGACAATATCCCGGAACATAATTGTATCGTTCAAAAAATCTTCTGCTCGATACCCGAATCTGGAAATATTGGGAGAGACATATACCATTTTACGTTGTTTTGGATCATCAGCAGCCAGACGGCGAAACAGTATTGAGGGGCTATTTTGTATAATCATCTCAGCAACAGCTAAAGCCTGTGCTTGGTAGCTATTGCCGGCTGTTTTTTTTATTGACCGACTCATTTAAAGAAAATATGACACATTGTGATATTGGTCAACGTCGAATTCCTGCACCAGATATAGTAAACATTTGGTGAGCTTTAATGGTATACTTCCGGAATCTATAAAACAAAATACCCGCCATCAATCACAGATCAAATAAGCACAAGTACATATTTGGGGTTAAGTCTTCTTGATAGTTTCGTTCTGGTTTTAAGTTAATTGGATTAAGCTTTACTCCGACTACTTTCATTGAGTATGATACATACTATTATGTGGATCGTTTCAGATTATTACTGGTGGTGGCTTTCAGGGATCTGCCTGGTTCTTTGTTGGGATCAGTGGATGAAGTCAGACTGGCCTGATGCCAAGGCAACGGTTGTGGATCTTCGCCGACATACACAAAAATTCTATGAGGGTCAAGATGACGACGTTCCTATCCCCATGGATGAGAAACCGGTTTACTTTCTCACCGGCAAACCTAAACCAACCCATGTGAAGTCAACCGCTTTTCTGGAATACGAATTTACCACTGGAAAAACAGTTTACAAAATTAAAAAAAAGATTGAACATAAAAAAAGCGACTACTTAATGGGAAGACTTTTCGATCCTAAGCCGCTAACCCTACCCAATCCCGGGGAAGAGATGATTGTTTTCTATAACCCTTCAAACCCTGAAGACAACTTGCTTGAAAAACCATCAGGTTATTCAGCTTTAGCCTTTGGTGGTTTAGGCATGTTATTTCTGATGCTCGGTCTTTTTTTACAGGGTCCTTTTTAGTTTTAATTAAGGTCGTATCCGGAAGAATGATGTCATTACTAAAGATTAACGTCTTGGCTTTTGAAATGAGTCCCCAGGTTTTTAGAGAGTTCACTAGCACCTATAGACAAATTGTGGCGTTTTCGATTCATGAAAATGGATGATTTAACGATTCCAAGTAAGCGGTACCTGCTTCTTTTAATTTGTTTAAAAAGGCCTGGCCCCGAACTTTTTGTCAGCTTTTACTTTGATGCGTTGTGCAGTTATTCTGTTTATTAACAATTGCTGAGTTTACTTGACCATCCATCCCATGATCATTTAGCTGATTTACCAACACTTTTGGACAATTACTCTTGATCCAAAATGCCACGTTGTGGTATTAATACTAAATAATCCCCGCATATAGCTGTTGAAAACCTTAAACTTTCAGGCATTAAAAAAGTTACCGATCATGTTGTATCTATTCATGAAACTGAAGTCACATTTCTTGCGGATCAAAACTTACAATAACGATATTGAAAATATTGTTAAAAGTATAAAAAAAATCATAAGTATTTGGTCTAAAGTAAAACTCTGACCACGTTTTAAGCACTTCATCTGAATACTTCTTTAGATCACGTTATCAACAAGGAGGTATTAACTATGATTGCAAAACGATTTACCTCAATAGCATCAATAAAATCATCAATATATTTTTCGAAATGGCTAAAGTATTTCGTAATTAGTCCTTTCTCAATTTCGCTGATCATTTTTCTCCAGGGGTGCGCCACCATAAAGCCATTTTCACTCGCAGATGTCCCTGTTACACAGGTTGATCCACGTGTAGACGGGAAAGCAACAGACTTGCCAGAGTGGGAAAATGCGGCACGGCTACCAGACATTTTTTATGCAGGCCCTGCATCCAGGGCTGGGTTTTACTATTTTCAGTCCAGAATTGGATGGACGGCAGTAAGCGTTGGAAGCAATGCAAGCACGAATTATCCCGGTCACGTTTTCGCTGTCGCTCATGACATTGTAGGATCGCGTGATCCGGACAATATTCTGCACAATTTCCAGGTAGATGATGATCACGACTGGAATTCATTTGAATTCTCCGTTCCTAGTGGCAAGGCGACAATTTGGGTTTTCGATAATGTAGATGAAAAGGACGATTCTGGATGGTTGCCATTTGCTGATGGTTTAGATCGATCGCACTTGATTCCGGAGGGCACTTCAAACAATAAAATTGATGACCGTGGTTTTATCGCTCGGTTAAATGACGATCCGTCAACAGACGTTCACTGGTTTGAGGGTGAGCCAGAGCCAGGCGACGCGTCATGGGTATGGGAAGATTGGCACTATGTTTTTGGCCGGCATCACTTTGGAACAAGTTTTCAAGATGTTGGCCTGGATACAGATCCTGAAAATGCTGTCCCGCATGAAGTTTATGAGTTCTTTGCTTACAATCCCAAATTAGATCCGAATGGCCCTGGAGATGGAGAGCCCCCGCCATGGTGCATTTGGTGGGATTGGGTTACGACAACAGAAAAAAAATCAAAAAAGGTTATTGTGATCAAAGACGGCTCTCCAAGACGTGCTACGTTTACACAAACATTTCAGCGAAAAACACCTATTCTCCGCGGCCAATTTTGGTTACACTTTCTCCCACCTGACTTCACAGATTACAGAGGCGCTGTAAGCCTTGGCGAATTAGTGGTTAATCAGCTCGATATGGTTTTAGAGAACACCGACCTTACAGAAAAAGCTCAAATAGAAGTAAACAACGCCCGTGATGCTTTCAAAACAGCTTTTAATAAAGGATTTATTAGCAATGATTATGACATCCTTTTCCAGGAATTTGACTCCGCTTATTCGCATCTTGATCAAGCAAAATCTGCTGGAATGCATGCAAATATTGTAGCTGATATTGAAATACAAGCACTTTCAGCTGTTGCAACCTTTGCCGCAGAAAAAATTATAGCAATTGACGCCGCTGGTTTACCTATAGAAAGCTCGACGTTGCAGGATCTTTATGGGCGCTTATATGAATTTGGTCGGGAAGTGAATGCCATGGCGGATGGAGCGTCACAACCAACGCCAAGAAAAGCTGCCAAGACTATCGAACCGCTCTTTATGAAATTATCATCTAAGATGAATTAATTAATAGGCGAAATTCATATGGAATCCACAGGCCACATTAGATTCGTTTTTCGTCTAACCCCACTTTAGAATGCCATATAACAAAAGACAGCCCCTGTTGATAACTGGCGGGACAGGGGCTGTCTGGCGGTGGGAACAAACGAATCTTGCTCCTATTCTTAAGATGCGATTAAATTGTAAGTTATTCAGGTTTTGTGAAAGACGGCATATAAAGCAACTATTTAGATTGGGCTTGCAATTTGAAAATGGCAATGAAATGTAGTTATGTGAGTTGACTAATTATGAAATCAAGTCGTCATTTACTGTGATGCTTTAAACTTGTTCTTGAACCAATCTTGTTCTCCATACAACTGTTCCATACATGTCGGACACATACCATGGCTGAACAATGCTGCAGAGTGTTCCTGAATGTAGGCCTCAATCTGACTCCATGCCCCTTTGTCGTCTCTTATGCTTTTGCAATTGGCACAAATGGGAATCAAGCCTCTTAAAGTCTTCATTTCAACCTGCTGCTTGACTCTAGCCAATAACTCCAGCGGCCGAAACGGTTTTGTCACGTAATCGGAACCACCCATTTCAAAGGCTTTTAAAATGTCTTCCGTATCAGTTTTTGCAGTGAGAAAGATTATGGGAATATGCATTAAAGAAATGTTGGTTTTAATTTTTTCGCACAACTCAAACCCATCCATACCAGGCATCATGATATCCAGTAAAATCAGGTCAAAATTTTTCTTCTCTAACCATTTAATAGCCCCTTCTCCATCCATTGCAAATTCAATACCATAACCGTTTTCCTCTAATAGATTCCCTAAAAGTTGAATATTTTTAGGCTCATCATCAACTATCAAGATGGAAAAAAACTCTTTGTTTTGTTCTTTAGTCATCCTATTTTTCCTCTCTTTAGTTTTAGCTTTTCAATTAACCTGGGAAACTCCTTTATAGATAATTGCATGTTTTTCACATCAAAGGTCCTTGCGTATAAAAGAAGGCACCGGCCATAAGTTGAAAGCAAAGGAACATCATACGTTGAACCAAGTGCCTCAATCTCTTTTCCAAAAGTTCTCACCTCTTTTATAGGCTGTGTTTCCTGAAACTCCCTCCATGTATCCATCATATTCATTTCTATGATCTCAATGGCCTTAGTTAAGTTAGCGACCTGGTCTGAAGTCAGGTTCTCATCATGCTTCAACTTTTCGATCTCATCGATAGTCAATTCGCACTCGTCATTTGTTGTTAACTCTAAATAGTTAGACAGCTCATAAAGAAGTTCCTCGATTTTAATGGGTTTAGAAAGAAATCCGTCAAACCCCTTATTTAGCAAATCTGACTCCTCTAATGTTGAGGAGGACGCAGTGACAGCTATAATTGGTATATTTTGAGTTTCTTTATTATTTTTTATGATACCGGTTGCCTCAATACCGTTCATTACAGGCATCCGAATGTCCATTAAAACAACATCGGGCATAAATGCCTTAGATACCGTAATAGACTCTTTACCATTGTCTGCAGTCAATACATCGATATTTACCTTGACCAATAACTCCTCGAGTAAGCGTTTATTGGAACCAATATCATCTACGATCAGGACTTTTCCTTTTTTGAAAACGACCTCTTCATGGCTGATTCCAGACGCCTCTAAAATAGGCTCTTCATCATCAGTATAAACGGCCTGTGCATCTTTAATCTCAATTATAAATTTGGTCCCCTCATCCAACTTGCTTTCAACTCCAATCCGGCCGTCCATCATCTCAACCAATCGTTTACATATGGTAAGGCCAAGGCCTGTTCCCCCGAATTTTGAGACATCTTGGTCTTTTTGCTGTTTAAAAGAATCAAATATGAGATCCATATTCCCTTCAGATATGCCCAGACCTGTATCTTCAACCCAGATAATAAGATCAAAATAGTCTGCACGTTCAGACGTTTGCCCTTTTTTCACCGACAGTTTGATATGGCCTTGCTCGGTAAATTTAACTGCATTACCGATTAAATTAACCAATACCTGCCGAACCCGGATCTCATCGAGCAAGACCAATCCAGGTAGCGCATCATCAATTTCAACTTTGAAGCCAATCTTCTTTTTATCCACTTCCAATTTGAAAATCTGCCTTATCTCATTGAGCAATATTTTTAAGTTCACCGGTCTTTTCTGAATATCTAATTTCCCGGCTTCTATTTTAGACAAATCAAGGATGTCGTTAATTAATTGAAGAAGGCTTTTTCCAGAGCTTTTAATCGCTTCCAAATAGCTTTTCTGTTTTTCGTCTGTAACCATGGACGATAATAATTCGCTGAACCCTGTCACTGCATTAAGCGGGGTACGGATTTCATGGCTCATATTGGCCAGAAATTCACTTTTTGCACGATTGGCTTTGTCTGCTTCTTCCTTGGCGATCATTAGTTCTGATGTTCTGTTTTCAACAAGTTCTTCCAGGTGCTCTTTATGATTTCTAAGTTCTTCTTCAACCTTTTTAAGCTCGGAAATATCTGAATGGGTACCGACCATCCTTGTGATATTTCCTTTTTCGTCCCTTTCAACAGCCTTTCCTCTGGCGTTGATCCATTTCCATTGACCATCTTTATTTTTCATCCTGAAGGTTGCTGCATAAAAATCGTCCTGATCAGCAAGAAATTTTTCGACAATAACCATGGTCTTTTTCAAATCCTTGGGGTGAGTCAGTTTTATCCATGTATCAAAGTCATGGGCAAACTCATCTGCGTCATAACCGAGCATGGTAAACCATCTAGGACTGAAATAGATCTCATTTGTTTGCGGTGACCAATCCCACAATCCGTCATTGGCCCCTTCAAAAGCCAGCTCTAATCGTTTCTGACTTGCTTGCAATGCCCTTTCAATCTGTTTTAATTCCGTAACATCCTGGGTAACGGAAATGATTACAGGTTTGCTTTCCAGTTGGACGATCTCGGCAGAGAATAGTGTGTTCAGAATTTTACCGTCCCGGGTTCTTCGATCCACCGGCACATTTCGTACACGTCCCTTTTCTCTTAGTTGAGAGACAATCCTTTCGCGATCAAACTCATCGGCCCAGCTATTTAATTCAACAGATGTTTTTCCAATTACATCTTTTTGTGGGTATCCCATGGAAGATAAAAACGTATCATTCACTTCTAAATATTGCCCGCCTTCTAGCAAACTGAGAACCACCCAAACCGGTGCCGCACGAAATGCTTTTTCAAATTTTTTTAAAGAAGAGTTTAATTCTTTTTCTATTTCCTTTCTGGACGTAATATCCCGCCCGATAGACTTAACTGACGAAACATCATTGTTTTCATCATAGTAGATAATGATGCTCCACAATATATCCCGAACTTGTCCGGTTACACTTACCAGGCGGTTTTCAAACGTTATATTGGTTTGGTTTGTTTCTACCCATTCTGAGATGGTTTTTTTCGTTCTTTCAACATCATCAGGATGAACAAAATCAATAGCTGTCTGCCCGATGCACTCGTTTGGCGGCAGACCAAAGATTTCCAATGATACATCATTAACAAATAAGAATTTGCCGTCAGGTCCGACTTCCGCAACAAGATTCTTAGTCCCTTCGACAATTTCCCGGTATCGCTCCTGGGTTTGGTATATTGTTCTGTCGCGTTCAGCCAACGCCGCAGACATTTTATTAAATCCATTTATGATATTCTGAATCTCACTTTTCTGGCCAAGTATCTTTGATGGTTTAAAATTACCGTCCGTTATTGAACCCAAGTCCTGCTGCAACAGTTTTAAAGGTGCCACCAAATGACGATTCAACAGGGAAGTAATAAATAAAAGGCTGGTGATAATTGTGCCTAAAACCATAAGAAAACATACTGCAATGATCAAATCCTGTTGACGTTTTATCGAGCTTTTTGCAAAGGCCAGTTCCACATAACCGATAAAGGATTGATGTTGATGATGAAGTTTTTGCTTATAAAAGATCGGCGATTCAGGAGACAATACCCCTTTTTCGATAATTACTTCATTGTCACTTGAAACCAATCGCAAGCCTAAAAGATCTGAATTCGTCAATGCCATATCACTTAAAACTTCTATGGAATTTATGTCAAAGTGCCATAGAAGCTGAGAGTAGACATTATAGAGGTATTGCTTCTGAACTTCGATTCTTTTAAGAAAATCCTTCTCGGAAATATGCGCAGAAAAAGAATAAAAAATCACTCCGATAAGAATATTGACAATAAAAATCACTGCACCGACTTGCACATTAAGGGTTCTTTTGATGCTTTGCTGCATAAGTACTTACCCTTTATATAAAAGTTGATAAGCCCTAATCTGTTGCCTGAAGATTTTTAAAAACTTAAGATGGTGCCGTGCTCAAAGCAAAAACAGGATGTCATAGCTACATGAAAGGGAATACGCATCTGTATTTATAAGTGATGCATACTATTTCTTTTTGAGATTCAGATTTTCCAAGGAAGTATAATTGTTATAATTTCATACTACGAAACTGGTAAAAAACCAAGGAATTGTTACTTGTCTAAGGTATCTTACTATGATTCGGCTTAGAGCTTTTTCGCTTCCTTTTGAAAGAATCATTCGTTTATCCAACGCTTTGTTTGAATGACAGGCAATTGCTATTATGATATATTTATTCGTTGCAAAGTTACCTTTAAGGATAAGGACATAATGTGTTTGAATTAAACGAGTTTTGTACGGTCAGCAGCCTGGATCAGGCTGACGAACTGCTG
>JAKSAU010000181.1 GCA_022361535.1 Desulfobacterales bacterium | reverse complement strand
GCCCGATCAGAAATTGAAGACACGATATAACGAATGGTATGCAAGAATCAAATAGTATTCTAAAAGTGAAGAAAGATGATACAGAACAAACACTCATTCCTGATACTTCAGGCTTTCAAAGCATACTACACAGCTTTAGCCTGCCAGGCAGTTTGACAATATACCCTGAAAATTCAAGCTATTACGAATAGTCTTTGATGTGATTTGCCACGACCACTGCAATATAAATGACCCACAAGATCAATAGAACATGCAATACATCATTTTCAGAAAACCAAATCTGTTTTTCCCAAAGCTTTTTTGAAATTCCACGTTTAAGATAAGCCCGATATGCGGCCATCGTCAAAATCAGTAACACCCAGGTACCGAGGAGCACAAGATCCATTGTGCCTCCATAGATAAAAAATCTGAATGCATTTAATAACACACAGAAAAACAGAACCGGAACAGAAAACCAGACCATGAATTCAAATGTAATTAATGATTTTACCGGTATTATGCCGCCAGTAAAAACAATTAACGTGTAGGCGATGGAACTCAGGAGTGCATATCCCAATAGGATATTTTGAAACTTACCCGTAGTGCATGAATATGCCACTGCTACAAGCAAGGCATTCATGCTGACCTGTTGAAAAATCAAATAAATGAGTTCCCACCAACTCGTCCAGGCGCAGGTCTTTCGGCCCGCACATTTAATTTCATATCCAAAAGCCTGATAACTTGTTCCGGCGAGAAGTGCGCCTATCCCCCATAAAAGAAGACAAACTCCCCAATAATACCTTGAGGTTTCATTATTTTGAATTTGAAAAAAATAGATGCCCACGCCAATGGTCAGCAAACCTAAGAAATAAACCCAAAACGTTGATGCAGGTTGGCTTATAACAATCTTTTTAGGACCAATTTCAAGTGTCCGGCATGGTTGTCGTTCACACCAGTTTTCAGGGGTCAGTTCTGGATCATCATGCTCAATTGTCTTGACCCTGCTAAAAACTTGAAACCACAGTTTAAAAAAACGGTTCATCGAGATATCTATCAGCCTTTTAGCTCAGACAAATATGTATTCAAGTCAGAGATTGACGGTGGAATAAGTACAAATTTCCCCACATGTTCTTTTTTAACAAATTCCTTTTGGGCCTCAACGATTTTTTCAAGTGGATAGCTTTTTGCCAGTAAGGGCTTGATCTCCCCTTTTTCAATATATGATATTAGGTTAGGAAAAACAGGCTCATCCCATGCCGTGCAGCCAATTAATGTCAAATCCTTTAAATAAAAATCCCGCATATCCAATTCAACTAAGGGGCCTGCAATTGCCCCCGAAGAAACGAACCGCCCCCCCCGCTTTAGCACTTTTAGCATCCAGCCGAAATTTGGCCCTGCAACGTTGTCTACAACTACATCTACTGATTTTTCCCCTAATATTTCGACAATATTTTTGTCACGGACAATAACCTTATCTGCTCCTATTGCCTGTACTTTTTCAAGCTTTGTCTCCCCTGCAATGGCAGTAACCACAGCCCCCCGCCGTTTTGCAAGCTGGACTGCTGCAGAGCCAACACCGCCTGAAGCACCGGCAACCAAGACATGGTCACCTTCTTCTACCGTTGCGCGATGGAGCATGTTTTCAGCTGTACCATAAGCGCATGGTATGGTTCCCAGTTCAGCATCACTCCACCCGCAATTCACTGGGAAGACTTCTGTTGCCGGCACTTTTACAAATTGGGCAAATGCACCGTCAAAATCAGAAGCCATCCATACATTTTCCAACGACGTCCAGTCTATACTCCGAATACAAGCCCTTACCAGCACCCTTGATCCCAAAAAGACCTCATCCATGCCCTGTGACACAGCAACTACCCGACCACAACAATCTGTTCCCTGAATGAAGGGGAAAGGGGTTGCCTCATTCCAACCACCATCACCTTGGGCTTCTGCTTCCTTGAGTTCTTCTTTACCGGTAGTAAGATCATCTGTGCTTGTGGTGACTTTTGAAGAATACCAACCTAAACGCGTATTAATTTCTGTATTATTGATCCCGGCAGCAAGTACTTGCAAAAGAACCTCGCCGTCTTTTAATTTCGGTATTGGGACATCTCGGTATTCAAGCTTTTCATAACCACCATTCCCTGTTGTGACAACAGCCTTCATAGTTACTTGATGATTTTTGATATCAAAACGTTCTTTATGTGACATGGTTATATCCTCGTCTAAAATCGTAGATTTTCTTCTATTATAAGCTATCCCTCTTTTATAAATGTTGATTGCAAAGCATTTATAATTTTTTCTCTATCAAAAGGACTGCTTTCAATTCTTGACCCGATATCATCCAAAATCAGTTTCAGGTCATTTAATTGTGTATAGGTCTTATACTTGTCTTCACGAAATATGCCCAGTAACTCAGCCACAAGACTAACATAATTAACTATTTCAAAATCAAAGTTGGCTTCTTTGGCCGAAAAAGACTGATTGCAAAAATGGCAAACGGTAACCACCTGTTTCGCTCCTGTTTGCTCTGCTTCTCGAAACCGTTTGTTTTGAATTTTCTCAAAACTTTCCGGATACCAGCAAACTGCTCCGCTCCCGCAACACATCGTATTTACCCCATGGTGCTCCATTTCCCTTACCTCAATGCCTGGCAACTGGGAAAGTACCTGACGGGGGCCGGACACATCAATACCTGTGTATGCAGATTTGCACGGTTCGTGGAGTGTCACCACCCTTTTTTCAGCAGCCTTATTGAGCGGAAGCTTTTTCATCTTTTTTGATAGATATTGAGGAAAAGAAACCACCTCAAACGGAATATCCATGTAAGATGAAATGTATTTTTCAATTCGACAATGGCAGGTGGGACACCACAACACAACGGTGACTGGATTATATTGTCTGAATGTAGTTATAAGATTTTCAGCAATGCAACTGCCGTCTTTTTGAAACCCATAGAATAGATGGTTATCGCCGCAACAATTGTCTAAACCTGGCAGAAATGCATACTCATCTCCTATGGTATCCATAATATCCAATGCATTCAGGATTTTTTCCGGCTGGAAATAAACATTACATCCAGGGAAAAAAAGATACTCTACATTTTTCACAGGCGTTGGAGTTGTTATGCGTTGATATTCAAGCTCACTGATCTGAACACTGCTGATTAATCGCTGTGGAGAGTCACTCTGTCGACTGTCAACAAAAAAGGAGTCCGAAAGGCCGCCTGCAGTATGAAATTGCCCCTTAATCAACTCGTTTATCAGCATGGGATTAAGATTTTCAGGGCAGATATCAGCTGTGCATTTAAAACATTCCATGCAGGCAAAGGCTTTTATGTATGCAATTTTGCTGAAACCGCCAACATCGATACAATTATAAACGGCTTCTTGGATTTTCTGAGTGGGAATCTTATTGATATCGGTGTAACATAGAATTGGGCATTCATCAGAACAAAGTCCGCACTGAACACACTGATCAAGAAATGTCTTTTTTTCTTCGTTATAAAAGTTAAATAAGTTCATTTATTCGTCTATTTTACCGAGTACTTCATCAGGATTGAACAAATTTGATTCCTATATATGATGCTCATACACCACAAACAAAACATTGAACACAAAAGAGTATATCAAAACACATTGCCCCTTAAAACACATTTTGAGGAATTCTTCATTAGACCAAAATTTCATTAGTGTTCTTAGCTTTTTATTCAAAAAAATGAAACTACTCTTTTCTCAATATCTTTTGCGCAACACCTTCAAAAGACCATATTGACTGACAATCACAAAGCGCATCGCTAAACCCCATTCAATAAATCAAACATCCTCAACACTTTGAACACATAGTGTATTTTCAATCATCATAAATATTAGCAATGAATAAGAAATGATCCCCCACCCATAAATCACGTTAGGCTTGTTTGACAAAATACATCGTGTTCGATATATTGCGGGCAACAAATGACTTTTACGAAAGGCAGTATTTTTAGCTTAGCTCTATGAAAAACGTAATCCCTCTAATACTCAAACGTTGTGTTGCAAGCATTTTAACCCTCTTTGTTATCTCTGTAATTATTTTTATTGGTGTCGAAGCCTTGCCAGGCGATGTGGCAGAAACGGTTTTAGGCCAGTCCGCGACAGCGGAAACGGTTGAAGCGTTCAGAAAAGAGCTCAAACTTGACCTGCCCGCATATACCCGTTATGCGGCATGGCTCAATGACTTTTTACATGGTGATTTCGGGACCTCTCTGGCCAATAATCGACCTGTCGCCGAATTGATCGGGTGGCGGCTGTGGAACACAATTTTCCTTGCGATTACAACATCTGCGATTGCCATACCTCTGGCAATACTTCTTGGAATGGCTGCAGCATTTTACCGAAATTCATTGTTTGATAAGATGATTTCCATGACAACGCTGTCGTTCATTTCATTCCCTGAATTCTTTATCGCCTATATTCTCATCAGCATTTTGTCTGTTAAGTTTAACCTTTTTCCAAGTCTTGCCGTAATCGACAAAAACATGGGGGTTATTTCAAAATTTTATAACATTTTGTTGCCCGCCCTGACACTTACCTGTGTGGTAACAGCACATATGATGCGGCAAACACGGGCAGCCATCATAAATGTACTGGCCAGTGCCTATATTGAAATGGCAGAACTCAAAGGTATTCACCGTTTAAGAATAATCATGCACCATGCCTTCCCCAACTCACTGTCTCCTGTCATCAATGTTGTTGCACTGAATATGGCCTACCTTGTTGTCGGAGTGGTCATTGTGGAGGTGGTTTTTGTTTATCCAGGCCTTGGCCAGCTTCTTGTGGATTCTGTGGCCAAAAGGGATCTACCTGTTGTTCAGGCATCAGGACTGATTTTCTCAATGGTCTACATATTCTTAAATCTTTTCGCTGACATTCTGTCCATGCTTTCAAACCCACGATTAAGACAATCCGTTGCCCAGTGAGGATCATGTTGTGTTGACGTTATTAAAAAGTGCACCATTATCAGCTAAAATTGGAATATCAATTGTTGTCCTAAATGTTCTGGTGGCGATTTTTGCCCCGTTGATCTCTCCTTTTGGAGAAACTCAAGTTGTAGGCGAGGTCTGGGAGCCGATGTCAGACCAGTTCTATATCGGAACAGATCACATCGGCAGAGACCTTTTCACCCGTATGGTATACGGTGCCAGGAACACCATGGCATTGGCATTTATAACCACTTTTTTATCATTCACGCTCGGGTCTTCCTTAGGTTTTATTGCTGCTATAAAAGGCAAATGGATTGATCAGCTTCTAAGCCGGGCAGTTGATGTTATCATGGCATTTCCGACCCTGATTTTTGCATTAATGGTTCTATCCGTACTTGGATCATCCATCCCGGTTCTTGTTTTCACTATCGCCTTGTTAGATTCCACCCGGGTGTACCGCCTGTCCAGGGCTGTTGCCATGGATATCGAAGTGATGGATTTTGTTGAGGCGGCCCGGTTAAGAGGAGAAGGCTCCTGGTGGATCATGACCCAGGAAATTCTGCCCAACGCACTGCCGCCCTTGGTTGCGGAATTCGGGCTCAGGTTTTGCTTCGTCTTTCTATTTATAGCTTCTCTAAGCTTTTTAGGACTTGGCATACAACCGCCTTTGGCAGACTGGGGCGGCATGGTCAGAGAGAACGCCGGCGCCATAACATTTGGAATTTTCACCCCCCTGATCCCTGCGGCTGCAATTGCACTTTTAACCGTGGGCGTGAATTTAATTGTGGATTGGTTTTTACACCTGTCCAGCGGCTTGCATGACTGATCAACAAAGTGGCCTTAGAAAAAATGACTCTAAGTCTTAGGAGTATTAATGGAAAAACTGCTTGAAATAAAAAATCTTAACCTTGAAGGTTTTTGTGAGGGACGATGGTTCCCCATTGTCAAAAATGTCAGTTTAAATCTGAAGCGCGGTGAAGTGTTGGGCCTGATCGGCGAATCCGGTGCCGGCAAGTCCACCATCGGCCTTGCAGCCATGGGGTACACCCGCCAAGGCTGCCGTATTGCGTCCGGCTCAATCAAGCTTGAGGGTGAAGAGCTTTTTGGTGCAGATAAGGAAAGCCTGAGGACTATCCGAGGAGCAAAAATTGCCTATGTGGCCCAGAGTGCGGCTGCTTCTTTTAATCCCTCCCATAAAGTGATCCACCAATATGCAGAAGCGCCTGTACAGCATGGTCTCATGAGTTTTAAAGACGCCCAAAAAGATGCCGTTGATATTTACAGCCGTCTCTTTTTACCCAACCCAGAAAAAATTGGATTCCGTTATCCTCATGAACTTTCCGGCGGTCAACTGCAGCGGGCAATGGTGGCTATGTCCATGTCATGTAAACCAGACATCATTGTATTTGATGAACCGACCACAGCCTTGGACGTAACCACCCAAATTGAAGTTCTTGCCGCTGTAAAAGAAATTACGGAAAAAATGAACAAGGCGGCGTTGTATATTACCCATGATCTTGCGGTTGTCGCCCAGGTGGCACATAGAATCATGGTATTGCGAAACGGCCGCCTGGTGGAAGAAGGTGAAACCAGATCCCTGATCAAATCGCCAAAAGAACGATATACCCGGCAGCTTCTCAATGTCCGGCAACTTAGAGAAGAAAAAGACCACTCAGACAAGACCGATGCTATATTGAAAGTCAAAGGGGTTGCTGCCTCCTACACAGGAAATGAAAACGTGCTGGATGATATTGACCTGGTAGTTCAAGAAGGAAAAACCGTTGCATTGGTCGGTGAATCCGGAAGCGGGAAAAGTACGCTTGCCCGTGTCATTACAGGGTTATTGCCTGCGATTGAAGGAGAGGTTGAATTTTTAGGAAAAACACTTCCCAAAAAGTTAGAGCACAGGCGTAAAAAAGACTTAAGAAAAATGCAGATGGTCTACCAGATGCCTGATACAGCACTTAACCCAAGGCATACTGTCAGAAAAGTAATCGGCCGGCCCCTAAAATTTTATTTTGGCCTGCAGGGCAAAAAAGCTGAAGCAAAAATTCGGGAACTTTTGGAAAAAATTGAGTTGGACCCTGATCTCTACATGGACCGGCTGACCACTGAACTATCCGGAGGAGAAAAGCAACGGATTTGTATCGCCAGGGCGCTTGCGGCGGAGCCAGAACTGATCATTTGCGATGAAGTAACATCAGCTTTAGATCAGCTTGTTGCAGAAGGGATACTTGATCTTCTCCAGGATTTGCAAAATAAAACCAACGTCTCTTACCTGTTTATCACCCATGATTTGGCAACGGTCAAAGCCATTGCGGATAAAGTTGTGATCATGCTTAATGGTAGAATTGTCGAACAAGGAGAAAGAGAAAAAGTACTTTCTCCACCCCACCATGAATACACTGACAAACTTTTAGCTTCAGTACCTGAAATGGATCCGGATTGGCTGGACAATCTGTTGGAAGAAAGATCCGAATCATTTATTTAAGCCAAACCAATTTTAATTCATAAGGAGGACAATTATGCAGAACTTTAAAGAGCTTACCCGGATGTTTGAGCAAAACAAAATTACCCGCCGCCAATTCGTAACACAATTGTCCGCACTTGGGGTATCCTCTCTTTTGATCCCCTCATTTTTATCCGGCAAAGCATTCGCTGCAGGGCCCGTAAAGGGTGGAACACTTAGACAGGCCATGTCCGGCGGTGGCACTTCAGACACCCTTGACCCAGCATTGATACTGGCGAACCATGCCATCAATACCAATTTTCAAATCAGAAACTGCCTGGTTGAAATCGATCATGATTTTAAACCGGTACCGGAACTGGCTGAATCCTGGGAATCTTCACCAGATGCCAAAACATGGGTATTTAAACTTCGTAAAGGAGTTGAATTCCATAACGGTAAAACCATGACTGCAGAAGATGTGATCTACTCACTCAACCATCATCGAAAAGAAGATTCCAAATCTGCTGCAAAGCCCTATCTGAAATCTGTCACTCAAATCAAGGCAGACGGAAAACACCAGGTTGTTTTTGAGTTGGAAAGCGGCAGTGCGGATTTCCCCTTCATTTTAGGTGACTATCATCTGACAATTTCTCCAGCCGGCACAAAAGGAGATGAATGGCAAAAAGGAATAGGAACAGGTGGATACATTCTTGAGGAATGGGAACCTGGCGTGCGTACTCTCACGAAAAGGAACCCCAATTACTTCAAGGAAAATAAAGCTCATTTCGATGCAATAGAAACCCTTGCCATCTCTGATGTAAATGCCAGAAGCAATGCCCTTAAAACCGGCCGGATAGATGTAATGGACCGTGTGGACTTAAAAACGGTTCATCTATTAAAACGCATGCCTAAAATAGATGTCACAGCAGTGACAGGTACCATGCACTATTCTATGCCCATGCTGGTTGATCAAAAACCTTATTCCGATCCCAATGTAAGAATGGCTTTAAAGCTGGCAGTCAACAGAAAAGAAATGGTTGAAAAAATATTGAAAGGATACGGCGAGGTGGGAAATGATCATCCCATTTCTTCTGTAAACCGTTTCCATGCATCAAATCTTGAGCAGCGTAAATATGACCCGGACAAAGCAAACTTCCTGATGAAAAAAGCAGGCATGCTTGATCATACCTTTAACCTCCACGCGGCAGATGCTGCATTTGCCGGTGCGGTTGACGCCGCAGTCCTTTACCAGGAAAGTGCCCAGAAGGCTGGCATCAAAGTAAAAGTTGTCCGTGAACCGGATGACGGATACTGGAGCAATGTCTGGACCAAAAAGGAATGGTGCATGTGTTATTGGGCAGGACGGCCTGTGGAAGATATGATGTTTTCAGTAGCCTATGCAGCCGGTGCGCCGTGGAATGACACCCGTTGGAACAATGAGAAATTCAACAAATTAATGGTAGAAGCCAGGGCAGAGCTGGACGACAATAAACGCAGGCAGCTTTACGCTGATATGCAGGAAATATGCAAAGATGACAGCGGCGCTATTATACCAATGTTCAACCAGATTGTTGAAGGCCGAACCAAGAAAATTAAATGTGGACCTGTGTCAGCCCACATGGAATTGGACGGCCATAAAAATACTGAACGGTGGTGGTTCGAAGGATAATTATTAACTTCGCCTGAACTGACTAGCATTTTTTACAAGCAACTCCTCTGCATCATGCTCCAAAAGGCAGCGTGATGCAGAGGAACCCGGTTCAATGTTGTTTAAACCAGTTGAGAACAAATCCGCCTTATTTACAATGTCTCACTCTGGAATAATGACAATATGCTGGCAAGCGTTCCTTAAAAAAAACAAAAACTTCATGTAGAGTTTGTTAACCAGAGGGATGCCATAAAAACAGGACTCGGAAAACACTAACAGTGATGTCTCTTCAAGGCTTGAACAAGCAGTCTTACTTTCAGCGGTCAGTATGTTAATAATCGAATCTTTGTTGTTGATGTACGTCGGATTTGGCAGATTGAACCTGTGTTGGTGTTCTTCAATGAATTCATTTTGTCCGGCTGTAATACTTGGGGACAAAGAGAAAAAACAAACTGAATCAAACTCTAATCTTTGAGATGGAATAAGCCAAACCGGTGCATGTTTTTTTCTCATGTAGTGAAGACCGATGTGTCCCACCAAAAAAGACGAAAGCCGAATTGATTGAAAAGGCCTTGCCAGAAGAACCATATCAACATCTGTACTTGTTTGGATTCGCCTCTTTCTTTTTGAGATCATTCCGGTGAAGTGGATTCTGGATTCTTTACACTGCTGTTTCATGCGGACCATAAGTTCGCGGCCTTTTTTAAACCGCATTTCATGTTCATTCCGGTCAGCTTGTGCAGCAAGCCCTAAAGGAATTTCAGGCATTGCAGTTGACTTGGAGGTTGGAATTGATAGATTTACAATCAAATCGCCGTCAAGACTTTGGGTCATTCCAATAAGATAATCGATTATTTCAGGTGTGAATTGATCATACTGTAAACTGGTAAATAATTGTTTTTGGCTATGTTGCATTTTTGAATAAAGATTTTAATCCATACCAATAAAAAACATCGCATACTATGCAATACATTATATATTGAAAAGGATTCGAGTTAAGAATAAAGCAATATCATTTTGTATTCTATGTTTATAGGACCATCAAAGACATTTGTCACAAAACCGTTCAAAGCTTGGTATTTGGTTATAAATAATAGCATTTAAAAATTCTACAATGCGCTAAACTTAACATACTCAAGCTTTTTTTTATATAGAAAACGATATATCATACATAATTAGAGTCCAAACGATATTTCAGTTAAGATATGAATTGTGTGTATAATAACTTTTTAATAATAATCGGCTTGGAAGAATAGTTTCGAAATAATTCAATTTATTTTATAACTTAAGAACTGAACATAAATTAATCGGGCAACACTAAATCCACTTGCCTAACATTTAAGTAATGGTATAAAGTAGCCACTAAAAACTATAGAAATGAACTGAGATTATTGTGGAAAATAATATGAGCGCTGAGCGGTGTCAAAACCTGCTGATATCGATAAGGAAGATTATCCAAGCCGTTGATATTCACTCTAGAAAACTAAACAAAGAATTCGGTTTGACAGGGCCACAACTTATTGTACTTCAGGAGATTTCTGATAACAATCAGATCTCCATCACGCCTCTGTCAAAGGCGACCAGTTTGAGCCAGGCAACTATTACTGATATTACCAAGCGACTGGAAGCCAAAGGTTATATTACCAGAAAAAAAAGAGAAGACGACAGACGGGCCATAAGTCTTTCCCTAACTGATAAAGGAGAGGAGGTCATAAATGACTTGCCTCCTTTGTTACAGGAAACGTTTACCAATCGTTTCGCCAAAATTGAAAACTGGGAACAATTAATGATTATGAGCGCTTTTGAACGGGTTGTAAATCTAATGGCTGCAGAAGAGATAGAAGCTTCCCCAATTCTAGTTACAGGGCCAATACAAAAAACGACTCCCGAAGAAAGATAAACCTTCTAGCATATCAAGTTTTCTCATTTTATTTTCGATATCAATATGAATGGATGGCGGCCCAAAGCCCTAAATTTAATAGCAGTATAGCGACTCCACACCTATATCAGTGCCCCCCTATAAAGTCAGTCGGTAAAGCTTTAATATCAGACGGCAAAGTTTGACTCATATCGTACCGGCATGATAACTTTTCCTAGCTATTGTAAAGTCGTTATAAAAAAGCTGGCGGGATAAAAGCACAGAAGTAGGATAAAGGAGAACCCAATGAGTATAAATGCTGCAGATATTTACAAGGATATCTGGACCATTCGCCAACAAAGCCCCCTCGTTCACAATATCACCAACTATGTTGTAATGAATAATACAGCCAATGCCCTTTTGGCTTTAGGTGCATCCCCGGTTATGGCACATGCCGTAGAAGAAGTAGAAGATATGGTCAAGATTGCATCTGCCCTGGTTATCAATATCGGAACACTCAGTCCTGTATGGATTCAAGCCATGTT
>JAKSAU010000328.1 GCA_022361535.1 Desulfobacterales bacterium | reverse complement strand
AGCCGTTATACCGATTCCGCCAGACAGTGTTTTTAGTTCAGCATGTCCGCCTATAAAAAGGGCTTCAGCCATCTGGCCGGCTTCATCCTTTTCAATTCCAAGGACTTGCCCCACCTCATGCATAGACACCTGGGCGTCAGGATCCCCCCCTGTCATTTCATTGAGCTGGCTTAAATATGCTTTCAAATTGGGATCGGTAATATCCATGAGGGCTCCTTTTGGCAGGAAGTTAAAGAAAAAAGCCCCGGACCGGTAAACCAACCGGGCCGGGGAATCATAAAGGGTGGAGAAAAACTTAGGAAGACATGCAGCCGTCGTCTTCCTTAATTACTTTATTATAACATTCACTTTTTTCTTTATCTGTTTTTGAGTTTTCATCACAGGCAGTCATTTTTTCAACAACAGTTTTCTGGTCATCAGCGTCACAATAATCTTTTTTATCTTTGGGATCTGCCATGATATTCCTCCTTTTAATTGGCGTGTCTGTTTTACTAACATTTTTAATACAAGCTAACTACCCACGCAGGCTTGTCAACCCCACATAGTATCAAACCGTTATGATATCAACATTGCTTGCATCCAGATCAGATAAATCCCCAATGCTTTCCAACTCGGCAAGCTCATATAGTTCCCCTGAAACGGAATTATCATCCGTTACATCCCCCTCCCAGTAATAGACTTTGGCGTCTGTACCATTGCTTACAATAAAATAGGTGTCATCTGCAGAATTATCCATTTGCGTCGTATCCAAGACACTGTCAATGGCAGCAGTAACATCAGGATTTGACCAGGACAACGCTGTTTCCTCAACCCCAATTATTCTATAGGTATGCGGATCCAGGTTATCCGAAGCTGCACCCAGGGTAAACTTTGAAGTGCCATTCACATTAAAAGTGAACTGGGTTTCATCAAATTGAATAATATCATTGCCGCGGTTCTGATGAATCTGAAAATCAAGTATCCGGTCAGAATTATATTCATCGACCAGCCGAAAAGAGTCATCGCCGTCGCCTCCTTCAATGGTATCGATACCGTCGGCGCCTCCGGTTAAAATATCATCCCCTTCTTCTCCACTGATCCAGTTATCTGCTGTGCTGCCGAAAATGGTGTCATCTCCCTGGCTGCCTAAAACATCCTCAATATTTGACAGGGTGTCATAGAAAAGCAGGTTGCCTGAACTGTCATACCCTTCAGCGTTTCCGCCTGCCAGATCCACCTCGCCATAAGCGAACTTATCTATACTGTCCAGGTATTCATAATCGATCTCATCCATGTCACTTCCCCGGCCATTGATTGTATCATCGCCAAGTGTAAGCACAAAGACGTCGCCTGCCGAATCATTGGTTCCATAAAACACATCATCATACTGGGATCCGCCTGTAACCCTGATATCTACAAGTGTATCCGTATCCCCCCAACCATCGGTGGCAAATCCTGCTTCCAGATCCACGTAAACACCGGACGGATCT
>JAKSAU010001230.1 GCA_022361535.1 Desulfobacterales bacterium | reverse complement strand
TTTTTTAGAAGGATTAGAAAAAGAGTCTGAAGGTTCAATTGCAACTTCGAGCTTTGAAGGGACTAGACCGCTGCTGTTGGAAATACAAGCTTTAGTTGTTCCTGCTAATGTGGGTTTTGCCAGAAGAACTTCTATTGGAATCGATAATGGAAGATTAAATATGATTATAGCTGTTTTAGAAAAAAAAGCAGGTGTATCTCTTATTAATCATGATGTTTATATCAATATTGTAGGCGGCATAAAGCCTGAGGGTACTTCAACGGATTTAGCAGTAGCTTTAGCAATTTATTCAAGCTATAGGGGCATAAAGATCGCCGCAAGCAAAGTGCTGGTTTTTGGAGAAATTGGATTAACAGGGGAACTTAGACCCATTCCGCATTCAGAAAAAATGATTAAAGAAGCTTTAAGAATGGGCTTTGAAAAAATACTTCTCCCGGAAAAGAATTATCATAAGCTGGCTGATGCTATGAAAAGTGATAAAATCAAGGGTATCGCCACTATAACCAAAGCAATTGAGGTCATCAATATATTATAGCTGGTATCTGTAAGAAACACAGGTTTTGGTTGGAGATATGCCTATATGATACGGACGTAATAAAATATGATTTTAATGTATTGACAGATATTAATTCCTGTGATAAACTATACTGCTTGACACATTGGGGGATATCCTTTATACTGATATTATGGGCTGGGAGGTCGGTGTTATGATGTTCAATATTGGGGATAAAGTTGTTTATCCCATGCATGGTGCAGGTGTTATCGAGGAAATTGAAGAGAAAGATATATTAGGTGAAAAACGCAAATATTATGTTATGAAAATTCCTATTGGTGAAATGAAAGTAATGGTTCCACTGGATAACATCAATGAAATAGGAATACGAAATATCATTACAGAAATAGAAGTGACCCAGGTTCTTGATTTATTGAAAGATTCTGCTTCCAATATGCCTGATAATTGGAATAGAAGATATAGAGAAAATATGGATAAATTAAAGAGTGGTAATATTTTTGAAGTA
>JAKSAU010000452.1 GCA_022361535.1 Desulfobacterales bacterium | reverse complement strand
GCCTTTATTACCGCAAATTGTATTATTCATGAGCGTGCTGAACAGAATATGCTTTAAATAGATCATACAATTGTCTTTATCTATTTAAGTGGAACAAAAACGAAATAATTGAACAAGGATCAATTAACATGGTATGATTTTTTTGACTGGTTCATTAATCTATCAATATGACTCAATACTTCTGATACGTATTTAAAAAAGGCTTTGGTAAAAAACCATGACACTGCAAAAGAGAATTCTCAATTTATTTCGGGAAGGCGGTCCAGACCTTCCTGCAATGTCAATCACTGTTCAAAGAATACTTAGCGTTGCTTCAAACGTAAACTCTTCAGTCGAGGATCTTGAAGAGGCGATCTTTTATGATCAAGCCATAACAAGCAGGCTGTTAAAGTTATCCAATTCCATTTATTATGCCCAAAAATCAGAAGTGGACACCATTAAAAGGGCTATTTCCGTTATTGGGTTCGATGAAATAATAGGAATTGTTCTTGGCATGGAAATTTTATCTTCTTTTAATAATGAAGCAGATAATAATCTTAATATAGGCTCTTTATGGATGCACAGCATTGGCGTGGCTACAGCATCTAAGGATCTGGCAGATAGAATCAACCACCCCATTGGCAAAAAAATATTTATCCCTGCACTTCTTCATGATATTGGCAAAGTTTTTCTGTCTGTTTTCTTTAAGGATGAATATGCAAAAATTCATCAACTGGCCTACGATAAGAAAAGACCTCTTTATTTAGTTGAGAATGCGGTTTTGAAATTAAACCATGCGATTCTTTCCTCTTTGTTAATGAAACGATGGAAATTCCCGGAGTCAATAGAATTACCTTGTAGATTTCACCATTCCCCGGAATCATCTCCTGATGAATTTAAATTAGAATCTTATACACTTTATCTAGCGGATTATGTGACTCATAAAGCCGGTATAGGAGGCAGAGGGCCTGTGACGGCGAAATTAAACGATAACGCTTTAAAACTAGCAGGCCTCAACCAGCAAAAAGTAGAGTTAGTGATTGATTCTCTTCGGAAAAAAGAATCTGAGATCAGAGAGTTTTTTGATATTACTACGACATCATGATTGTCAGGTGAAGGGGATCATACCTTAATTCCATTTCCCACTTTAAGATCTACCAGTCCAAAACAGTGTTTTCTTTAGTTTTCATTTATGCAACTGTCAGATGAAGATTCTATAAGGTGTGCCCTCTATTTTATTTTGCCGGGTCTATTGCAGAATATCTCCAATGAATGATATTTATATCTTGAGAATTCAATAGCTCAAAAGGAACGGAACGACCCGTTTGTTTATCTCGATCACGCAGCTGTACTTCTATAAAGACTGTTCTGAACTCAATGCGACACGCTTAAAACGCTGACTAAGCTTTAAAACGCTCCTTAAATTAATGTGTATCCTAATACAAATAATTTCGGAGTCTTATGGAACAGGTAGAAACTTATAAAGCAGGCCTGGATATCGGGTCTACAACTGCAAAGATTGCCCTGCTGGATTACAATGACACTCTTGTTTTCTCAAAGTACCAGCGGCATCAGGCAAAAATCTTTGAGGTCGTCAAAAGATTTCTAAAGGATATTATTCATCAAAAAGGAAACTGCTGTCTTAACCTGAAACTGACCGGGTCAGCCAGTTTAGGAGTCTCAAAAAAACTCGACACGCCTTTTATACAGGAAGTGATTGCTACCCATAAGATCATAGAAAAAAAGTACCCGGACGTTAAAACCGCCTTGGATATCGGGGGCGAAGATTCCAAAATTCTTTTTTTAGACAGGAACAAGCCACCTGATATCCGTATGAATGGAAATTGTGCAGGCGGAACAGGCAGCTTCATTGATCAGATGGCAACCCTGCTTAATATCACACCACAGCACCTCAATGACTTGGCAGGTTTATCTTCTCATATCTACCCTGTTGCTTCCAGATGCGGGGTCTTTGCTAAAACCGATGTTCAGAATATGTTCAGTCGAAATATTGCCCACAAGCATATTGCAGCATCTATTTTCCATGCTGTTGCAATCCAATGCATCAATACACTTGCCAGGGGAAAAGAGATAAAATCAAAAATTTTTCTAAGCGGAGGAGTGTTCAGCTTTCTTCCCCAGCTTGTAAACACATTTTTAAGGGTGTTAAACCTGTCGGCTGATGATGTGGTTAAACCTGAGCATCCGGAACTGATACCTGCTATGGGCGCAGCCATTTTCGATAAGAGTGATGCAGCGCCAACACCTGTACTAACGCTCATGGATCGATTGGATAAAGCAATTAAGGAAACCCAACCTGCCGGCAATCGGATAGCACCTTTGTTCAAAAATTCTCGACACATAATAGAGTGGAAAGAAAAAAACAAAAGTATTCCCATTCAAACCACGAGCATCAAAGAGTACAGAGGAAGGCATTGTTTTTTAGGGATCGATTCAGGATCAACAACCACTAAAATAGTTGTTATTGGAGAACAAAAACAGATTTTATACTCCTGGTATAAAGTCAACAACGGAAATCCAATCAAAGCCGTTATTGAAGGATTGCTTAGATTCAAAACAAAGAAAGAAACTCATAACCCTGAACTCAAAATTGGTAAAACCGCCGTAACAGGATATGGCGAGGACCTTATCAGGGCGGCATTCAGTATTGATCACGGTATCGTTGAAACAGTTGCCCATTATACAGCAGCACAATTTATTGAGCCTAACGTATCCTTTGTCCTTGATATTGGCGGCCAGGATATGAAAGCTATTTTCATTGAACAAGGTGTTATCAGCCGGATTGAGCTTAACGAAGCCTGTTCTTCCGGATGCGGCTCTTTTCTTTCCACGCTCGCCGATTCACTACAGTTAAGTATTGAAGAATTTGCAGATCTTGCCGGCCATGCAAAGGCCCCTTGTGATCTGGGTACCCGATGTACAGTATTTATGAACTCGAAGATAAAACAGTCTTTAAGGGAAAATGCAACGATCGAAGACATCAGCGCCGGACTGTCTTGGTCAGTTGTAAAAAACTGTCTTTTCAAAGTACTCAAGCTTCATTCCATGGCTGAATTGGGAAACCACATTGTATTGCAGGGCGGTATTTTTAAAAATGCCTCCATAGTCAGGGCCATGCAATTGATGACCGGCAGAGAAGTGAAGGTATCACAAGTTCCAGAGCTTATGGGCGCATTTGGTGCAGCTCTTTTTTCCTTGGGTGCCTTTGATAATAAACAAGCAAATAGAACCAAATTTGCCGGACTTCAGGACTTAGAAGAGATTCAAAACGCTAAGACAACTCAAATTCGCTGCAAGGGGTGTGAAAATACCTGCAGGGTTACCCGCCACCTCTTTCCTAAAGGAAAAACATTTTGCTCAGGAAATAACTGCGAAAAGCATTTTTCATCAAAAGGGGAAAGCACCAATAATAGTTTTGATTTTATATCTTTTAAGAATGATTTGATCTTTAACCGCGACCTGTCCCCACATAAGAACCCAGTCATGACACTTGGTATACTCAGGGTCCTTAACTTTTATGACAGCTTTGCTTTCTGGCATACCCTGTTCACCCGGTGCAACATCAATGTTGAGGTGTCATCGCCCTCTTCAGTCATGATGAGTGAAAAAGGAATGGGAACCGTGATGTCGGATAACATCTGTTTTCCGGCAAAATTGGTGCATGGACATATCTTTGACTTGGCTGAAAAAAAGGTGGACAGAATTTTTTATCCCATCGTGGCATATGAAAACAAAGAATTTGAGCAAGCGGTTAATACATACAACTGCCCAATTGTCTCCGGATATGCCGATGTGATCGATAGTGCTGTAAATCCTGAGCAACGATTTGGTATTCCTTTAGATAAACCCACTATTACGTTCAATGATAAAGCGTTGTTGAAAAAAGCCTGTATGGCATACCTGTCCCGGTTTGATATTCCAGAGAAAACAATCCGCCACGCCTTTAAAAACGCCCTTGCAGAACAGGAAAAGTTAAGACAAAAGATAAAAACCATTGGATTTGAACTCATCAAACAAGCTAATGCAACCAATTCCCTGTTGATTGTTCTGGCCGGCCGGCCGTATCACACAGATGAACTGATCAATCATAAGATCCATAACATTTTATCAGGACTTGGCAGGCAAGTTATCACCGAAGACGCGCTTTTACCGGACAAGGATGCCCTGGAAAGCGTCCAGGTGATGACCCAGTGGTCTTATCCCAACCGGATCTACGCTGCTGCAAAATGGGTAGCGGAACAACCAGGCCATATTCAACTGGTTCAAATCAATTCCTTTGGATGCGGCCCGGATGCCGTTGTCATAGACGAAGTAAGGGATATTTTGAAAACCGGACAAAAGCACCCTACCCTGATCAGAGTGGATGAAATTTCAAGCCCGGGTTCAGTCCGGTTAAGACTCCGCTCAATGATCGAATCGGCAGAGTACCAAAAGAATCAGCCAGCCCAAATCAAACTGTCAAGAAAACCCTTTGTGCCTTTCCTAAAAAAGGATAAGAAAAAAAAGATCCTGGCCCCCTATTTTTCAGAAGACTACTCTGATTATCTGCCTGCTGTATTTAAGAATGCCGGATATGACTTCGTCATCCTGCCCAAACCAAACCGAGAGTCCGTGGACTTGGGCCTTCAATATGCCAACAACGAAATCTGTTATCCAGGCATCATCTTAATCGGGGATATTATAAAAGCACTTAAAAGCAACTTGTATAGCGCAAATGACATTGCAATCGGAATTACCCAGACCGGGGGCCAGTGCCGGGCCTCCAATTATCTGTCCCTTATCAGAAAAGCAATGATAGGAGCAGGGTTTGACGATATTCCAATCATTTCAGTAGCTGCTTCACAGGTTGGACTTGAACAGCCGGGATTTCACATCAACTGGTTAAAAAAATTAAGGATACTTTTAGTGACCACCATGTTTGCTGACAGTATCGCAAAAATGTACTATGCCACTGCCTGCCGTGAGAAAACAAAAGGCATAAGCCAGAAAATAAGACAG
>JAKSAU010001189.1 GCA_022361535.1 Desulfobacterales bacterium | reverse complement strand
GGTGACGGGATAACAGAAAGGATTTTATAAGGTAGGTTTAAAGGTGGGTAACATCACAAATAGTAAATGATATGCCAGCCAATAAAAGAGTCCCGGAATCCTTTACAGGTAGACCTTTTCAACAGTAGCTCATATATCTAATTGGATATAGGCAGCTAAAGGGTGTATACTTTCTACCCAGTTCCCGGTATACAACTGGGTAAAAAGTATACGGTTTTAACAAAAGTATTTGTACACCATGGTTGAAATCCTTTATTGGCGCGCGTGGTATTAGATTTGCAGAAAACAGGATCGTTATGAAGTTGTTTAATAGTCTTTTAAATAAAAGAATGCCGAGGTTAGTCCCTCCTTTGGTTATGGTAGGGGTCTTGGTTGTGCTGCTTCCGGTCTTCACGCTGATGACCCTGGACCGTGTAAAAAAACAGGATGAGTTTATTCGGGACCAGTTTTTGGTCAAAGGTACGGCACTTATCCGGACCTTTGAAGCCGGAACCCGGACCGGGATGCTTACCATGCAATGGGGCATCCAGCGGATCCAGGCCATGCTGGAAGAAACGGCTGTTCAACCGGATGTCTCTTATATAATGATCACCGATGAAGTGGGAAAGATAATTGCTCATTCCGATGCAACCCAAATCGGGGAGACATATGATGGATGGTCCGGCTTGCCGCCAATGCCGCCGGACCCGCACCAGGTATTCAGCCGGTCGCTTACCATGGAATCAGGTCCTGTACTTGAAGTGGCCAAACGGTTTGTTCCATTCAAATCTGAATTTGGTAAAGGCCATAAGCCTGGGCACGGAAAACGGCACATGGACAAGTGGAAGTCCAAAAAATTCGGCCCTCACAAACCGGATCATAGATTTTTTCAACTAAACAATCATTTCATATTTACCGGGTTATCCATGTCCAAGGTCGAGGAGATCCAGCACCGGGTTTTCAGAAATATCATAGGCCGTGGAGTAGGCTTTTTTATACTTGGGTGTGCAGGTATCATTTCATTGTTTGCATTCCAGGCTTATCGATCGGCCAAGGCTTCTTTGAACAGGGTCAAAGCATTTTCAGACAATGTGGTTCAGAATATGCCCTCAGGGCTGGTGACGCTGGATACCGCGTTTCGCGTAACATCAGCCAATAAGGCTGCCAGAGACATACTGGGTAATATTCCGGACACAGGGTATCCCCAGATGGTTGCGTTAACCTCACAAATTGCAGGAAATCAGCAACCTGTATCTAAAGAAGTGGTACTCCGTCCCAATGATGAGAAAGAACTTAGGCTTGAT
>JAKSAU010001097.1 GCA_022361535.1 Desulfobacterales bacterium | reverse complement strand
GTGATTGCGGCCTTAAAACTGACCATGCAAAAAGAAGGGATTATTCCGGCCCTGGAATCCTCCCATGCCTTTGCCAGAGCGTTTAAAGAAGCACCAGATATGTCAAAGGACGATATTATCATCATCAACCAGTCCGGCAGAGGGGACAAAGATATATTCACTGTGGCTGACGCCTTTGACGACCCCAAATGGAAAGACTTTATCCGATCAAAAGCAGGAGAGTACCAAAATGACTGATCAAATAGATACTTCTGACGCACCCAAATCAGATCTGGAATCTTATATCGGTGAACGGTTAAACCAAAAGGAGATTCTTTTGATGACCCATATTGTCATAGGATACCCTTCTTTTGAAGCTTCCTATGAGATTGTCCGCCAGATGGTAGAAGCCGGGGTGGACCTTATGGAACTGCAAATTCCTTTTTCCGAGCCAATGGCTGACGGACCTGTCATCTTAAAAGCCAACCAACAAGCCATTGAAAAAGGATCAACAGTCAAGCGTTGTCTTGACTTTGCCCAACAGGCGGCAAAAGAATTCAACATTCCGTTTTTGTTCATGAGCTATGCTAATATCCTATTTAAGTACGGCATGGAAACATTTGCCCGTCAAATGTCGGATATGGGATTAAAAGGTGCCATTGTACCGGATTTACCACCTGAAGAAGCAGATGACTATTTGGCGGCTATGGAAAAGTATAACCAGGCTCCTATTTACATTTTTTCCCCTGAAACATCTGACCAGAGAATGAAAACCATTGATTCGGTATCCAAAGGATTTATCTACTGTCTTGCCAGAAAAGGGGTGACCGGCAAAGAAACACAATTCTCCCAGGACATGGCCGACTACCTTGGCCGGTGCAGGCAGGCAACAGACCTTCCTTTGGCAGTAGGATTCGGCGTGAAAGAAAAAGCTGATATTGATTTCCTTAAGGGCAAAGCAGATATTGCTGTTGTGGGTTCTCAGACTATCAGGGAAGTTGAAGAAAAAGGAGTAAATGCAACCGCCCCCTTTATCCGCAGTCTTTTAGAGGGATAAGGAGGCGGAGCAATAAAGCTTAAGGATTTATTTCATCTACAATAAACGGGGTGCTGCGGATACCCACACTCTTTTTGGTTACCCAGATCCTGGCCATGGGTACCGCTTCCCCGTCAATATTGGTCATATTGGGCAATTCTTCGGCACACCCAATGTCTGCAATTTTAAATTCATAGTAAAAGGTATTGGTTGTAAACGGATCTGCTACTAAAACAAACAGCTCCGGGTCGTAAGGATGTTTGCGTGGCGACCCGGAAAAAGGAATATGGGTATTCCTGTCAATGTTTCCGGCTTTTCCATAGGCCTGAATTTCAAATTTTTCCCGGGTATCAAAAGAAGAATTTCTCATATTAATCTCCTTTGCATTTGATAAAACCTAAGGATATTTTAAAGTATACACCAGGGATTGGCTGCCTTCAATGCCTTATCCTACCGGGTGCTCAAAATATTCTGGCTAAAAACTTCCCGTCTCCTGTGGTTAAGATTTGTTCGCATTGCCACCCGTGAAACTGGGCATAGAATTCCAGGGTAGCATAATCTATGTAAAGCCAGTCAAAGGGATCTGACTGAATCCTGCCATAGGACATGGTAAACTGTGTTTCGCCATAGTAGGCGCCTGAGTCATCCGGCACAATGGGCTGCCGGGTGTACATAGACGTCAGGTCCGTTGAATCGGCAAGAACCTGTCCGCCTTGTTCCAGAAGCTGGCGAATATGCTGAAGAAAATAATTAAGGCCTTCGATAGATCCACAGATCCCGATGCCGTTCATCAGCATGACCAGGGTATTGAACCGCTCTTTTTTCAAGGAAAACAGGCTGGCAAAGATCCTTTTTTCAACTCTTTGCTTCTCCAAGACTGCCATACATCCCGGGGATATCTCCAGAGCGGTCACATCCTTACCCTGATCCTGGAGTACCAGGCTGTGGCAGCCGCTGCCTGCGCCAACATCCAGAATACTTCCCCGGCAAAGATCCAGAGCGCTAAGTTCCAGGGCACTCATTTTTTCTTTGGGCCTGAACATCACCTCTCCTTTCATCCTGGTCATGTCAAGAAGGGGTGATTCCACCCGCACATATACCTTTTGATTTCCGGCCAGGTAATCTGTGAGCATAAGCCCTAAGGGGTCTTTTTCAGGCGCAATTGTAGACATTTGCACGACTGATAGTCCTTATTTTATAAACCTCCCACAACAATTTCCACACGTCGGTTCTCCATCCGACCTTCCCGGGTGCTGTTGTCCGCCACCGGGTTAAGGGAGCCAAACCAGAAACCAAGTAGCTGGTCCGGGTTTACCCCATGGTCATCCACCAGGTACTGTGCCACACTGTTTACCCGGTCCCGGGACAGCATTAGGTTATATCCATCGCTTCCGACACTGTCCGTGTGCCCGGCCATAGCTGCAAAAGCCAAAGGATTTGCCTTTAAAAATACAGCTAAAAGGCTTAACCGGTCTTTGACAGCATCAGACAACTCGCTTTTATCAAAATCAAACAAAAAATTCTTTGTTTTAATTCCTACAACCCTTTTGTCTGTAAGGGTTACAATGTGTTTTGTGGCCTTTACCGTAAACAATGCTTCGGAATTGAACAGGGGATGTTCAACAAAATCATTAAACGCAATCACCCTGGAGCAAAAATTAAAAGACTCAGCCCGGGTAAAAAGGTCTTTACTGTAGATATCATCTGCTGTGGATATAATATAAAAACAAACATTGTATTTTTTTGCCAGTGACTCTGCGATATCAGCCGGAGATTTCAGCCCTGGACCTTTTGTCCTGTAACTGCCGTCCGTATAAATAAACACTGAAGTCCGGCCGCTAAGAGGAGCAAGGATTTTATCCAGGCGCTTGAGTGCGTCCGTTAAAAAGGTTGCAGAATTGGCCTTTTCAGGAAGGGTTTCCAAGGCCGTGCCAAATTTATCACGATCATAGGGCTGAACCGGGTAGATTTCCTTCCATGGCGTATACAGATACAACCCAATCTGATGCCCCATGTCCGGAAAATAGGTATTTCGCTCCATAAGCATCTGTTTTGCCACTTCATATCTCGACTGCCCCGAGTCCTTATATGGCTTTGCCATGGAAGAAGAGGCATCAAAAAGAATAATTGCATTATCTGCGGTTTTGATCAGATCCTCAGTAACAATAACTCCTTGCACAATATCTTTTTGGGTGATAATTTCAAAAGCGCCTGCACTGGAAGACACTACCCACAGTCCTACAAAACTCAATAAAACCAACCGAAAATAGGATTTCATTTTGTTCTCCTTGCATTCATTGATTTGATTTACCCAGCATCGAAAAAACTTAAAAAGGTTGAACCTAAAAGGACATATAAAAAGGGAATTCCCTTATAGTTTCTTTGCAACGCTGGTTTTTATTCCCGGCATTTAAGTAAAACCTGCGCATGACGAGGCATCAGACCTTACGTAAACTGCCTATGGTACGAATGGAAAATAGTCAGACGGTATCCTCCAAGTAAAAAGATTTTTACCATAAAGTCAAGCTAAGGATTATGAAACTTTAATTTTATTTTAAACTGAGCTCGTCAGAGCCTTGATTTTGAAGGTTTCCCTTACCTTAACAGGTCAATGGCATAGGAAAATACCAGCCCGTTCATCCCGCAAACAGCTGCTGTATTCTTCAAAAAATACGCATCATACCTTTTTATTAGAATTAACGAGCCTGTTCAACAAGATCGAACGCGTTATGGTATCAAAAAAGAAAAGAATTAATATAATCCAAACGATCTGATATAAGAATCGTAATCTAAACTGGTTAACCTTTAGCGTTTAGGAGATAATGACCATGAGACTTGGAACCACCCGTATTATTATACTCGTACTATCTGTCCTGGCCCTGATAATGACGACAGGCTGTTCTACTGCCTATTACTCGGCGATGGAAAAGCTGGGCAAAGAAAAGCGCCATCTTCTCAAAGACAATGTGGAGGATGTTCAAGACAGCCAGACCAAAGCCCAGGAAGAGTTCAAAGATGCCCTGACCCGTATCAAGGAGATCACTAATTTTCAAGGTGGCGATCTGGAAGCATTTTACGATCGTCTCAAATCCAGTTACGAAGATTGTGAATCCCGTGCCGCACAGATTGAAAAACGGATTGCCAGTGTCGAAACCGTAGCCTCAGACCTGTTTTCAGAATGGGAAACCGAGATAAAGCAAATAAACGACACCAAGTTAAAATCCTCTTCCAAGGCGTCCCTGGCTGAAGCCAAATCCAAATACCAAAAACTTTCCTCTGCGATGAACCAGTCCACCAAGGGGATGTACCCGGTATTGGCCAAGCTAAATGATTATGTGCTCTATCTTAAGCATAATCTGAATGCCAGGGCAGTCGGTGCCTTGGGTGGCGAAGTGGTCTCTATTGAAAAAGAGGTTACAGACCTTATTTCTGATATGAACCGGTCCATTTCGGAAGCGGATAATTTTATAAAAACATTTTAAGCTGTGGAGAACCATATATGAACGTGGATGGAAAAGAGATGAGGCCCATCTGGTTTAATGATGAAACCCGGACGGTCCAGGTCATTGACCAGCGTTTTCTTCCTCATGAATTGATCGTTGAAGACCTGACAACCCTGGAGGCTGTCATCCATGCCATTAAAGAAATGTATGTCAGAGGCGCTCCTTTGATTGGTGCCAGCGGCGCTTTAGGGGTATATGTTATTCTTACCCAGGAAGGCAACCAGGGCGCAGATGACAAGTGGTTCCGTAAAAAATGCGATGAGCTCAGAGCCGCAAGGCCCACAGCCACCAACTTGGCTTGGGGGGTTGACCGTGTCATGGCCATTGCCTTAAACGAAACTGGCTATGAGGCTCGGGTCGATGCTGCACTCAAAGAGGCCCTTGAAGTGGTGGAAGAAGAAGCAGTTAACTGTCAAAAAATCGGAGAATACGGTCTTTCAATCATCCGGGAAATTTCAGAACGCAAAAACGGGGCTCCCGTTAACATTCTCACACATTGCAATGCCGGGTGGCTTGCCTGCATAGAGTACGGAACAGCTACAGCCCCCATGTACACGGCTTTTGACGCAGGTATCGACATTCATGTCTGGGTGGATGAAACCAGGCCCTTAAACCAGGGATCACGCCTTACAGCCTGGGAGCTTGGCAAACACGGTATCAAACATACCGTCATTACGGACAATGCGGGCGGCCATCTTATGCAGCACGGCATGGTTGACCTGGTTATTGTCGGAACGGACAGGACCACACGGGCAGGAGATGTGGCCAACAAAATCGGGACGTATCTTAAGGCGCTGGCAGCAAAAGATAACAATATACCCTTTTATGTGGCCCTGCCCTCATCCACCTTTGACTGGCAAATCACGGATGGAATCAAGGATATCCCCATAGAAGAACGGAATCCGGACGAAATCCGTTATGTCCAGGGGTTATGTGACGGAAAGATTCAAAGCGTTTTGGTTCCCCCATCAGACAGCCCTGCAGCAAACCATGCTTTTGATGTAACCCCGGCACGACTGGTAACCCGATTTATTACCGAACGGGGTATTTGCGATGCATCTGAGCCTGCGATTATGGGACTGTTCCCTGATAAAAAAATAAAATAAAAACTCTTGTTTAAGGCGCCGAGCGTTATCGTACAGGCGCCTTAAGCCTTCCTAGTCTAAAAATCAGTTTTCATACGAAAGCCGTTTTTTGGAACAAGCCAAAAATAGTTTCAAAAACTTAATGTGCTACTACTGCCCTTACCGTGAATTTTGACTTTTCTCGTGTAAATATTGTGATATGATTATAAATTGTTACGCCAACGCAGAACTATTGAGGTGACCATGTCAGAATCTAAAAGTGACCGTTTTACCCAGATGTACGAAACCGGAGTTACTCCTTGGGAACTAAACCGGCCTGACAATAACCTCAAAAACTGGGTTAAGACCTATCCCATAAAGCCATGCAGGGCACTTGATCTGGGCTGCGGTACCGGGTCTAATGCCATTTGGCTTACCACCCAGGGCTTTGAGGTCACTGGTGCGGATTTTTCCCCCCCGGCAATTGAAAAAGCAAAGGAAAAAGCATCGGCTGCAGGTGTTGAGATTCTTTTTACCGTAAAGGATTTTTTATCTGAAAAAATAGAACCCAATAATTTCTCATTTGTTTTCGACCGGGGATGTTTTCATTCTTTTGATGACCCAAAAGAACGATCCCTCTTCGCCCAAAACGCACATGACCACATGGCTCCCAATGGCTTGTGGCTAAGTTTTTTAGGAAGTACGGATGCCCCTCCAAGAGAGGAAGGGCCACCCATGCGATCTGCTTTAGATATTGCCCAAGCCGTGGAACCTTGGTTTGAAATACGATCCTTGACTGCTGCCTATTTTGATTCAGAACGTGAAAAGCCTGCACCAAGCTGGCACTGCCTGATGCGGAAAAGAGCGGTTTGAATCACACTTCGGAATACAAAGAAACACGCAAGGGAGAACAACACCTTCGTTTTCGAACTGAGCAGCGCAGGGCACGTATGCTCAATATAATTGCGCTCATCAGCATGCCGGTTGTAGCGATTTTGTGCGGCATATACGCCACTAACGGCGAATGGACCGGTTTCTATTTCGGCCTTTCCATTATCGGCGTTCTGGCTTGCGCTCTTTTCGGGATCAAAAAAGGCTGGAGCCGTGCCGTATATATCTCTGGCGCTGTTAGTTTAAGCCTTTTATTTTTGCTGATCATCGCCATAGGAACAGGAGCACCAAACAACGTGTTTTGGATCTTTCTTATCCCTATGCTCTATTACATGTTTCTGGATATTATCACTGCCACGCTCCTGCTGTTCACATTTACGGCAGCCGTGGTTGTCCTGATGCTCAAGCCGGATCTTCTAAATACTCATGTTTATGAAAATCACCTGATCTTGCGCTTTATTGTCACCTATACCCTTATCAGCATCATGGCCTGGACATACGAGGCCACGAGAAACAGCTATGAAACGGCTTTGGTCCGCCAGAATACCCGTATAAAAAAGCAAAAGGATTTTTTGTCGATTCTCCTTGAAACCATGCCGAACCCGGTCTTCTTTAAAGATACCGAAGGCAAATATCTTGGATGCAACAAGGCATTTGAAGACCTGCTCAACAGATCCAGAGATAGTATTATCGGTAAAACCGCTTACGATATCTGCCCCATAGAAAAGGCCGAATTTTTCGATAAAAAAGATTCTGACTTATTTGGCTCACCCGGCAGGCAGATATATGAAACCGTCATCAAAACTCAAACCGATTCTCCCAGAGATGTAGTGTGTTACAACTCCACCTATTCAGATGAATCCGGACAGGTCCAAGGACTGATTGGCGCTATTTTCGATATCACTGACCGCAAACAGGCGGAAGCCGAAAAAAGCCGCCTGATCAGCGAACTCGAATCTGCCCTGACACAAATCAAAACATTGAGCGGCATGCTGCCCATTTGTTCGTCCTGTAAAAAAATCCGGGACGATAAAGGGTATTGGCGGCAAATCGAAACCTATATTGAATCCCACTCCCAGGCATTGTTCAGCCACAGTATCTGTCCTGACTGCTCAAAAAAAATGTATGGTGATCAGCCCTGGTTTGACGAACTGGATCTAAAAAAATAATTCCGTGATCCTACCCATAGTATTGCATGAGACTAATGCGCTAAGGTTTGGTACATAGGCTCGTTTGCTCCAAGAAGACGGTATCAGGTGTTTTTGGGAGAAAACAGGGAAATTGTCACCCTGTTTCACTGCAAACTATTTATTGACAATTCATGTTTAAATAAGTCACATTATCAGGTCAGATTTAATTTAAGCCCTTAACGATAAAAAAGAAATTTATATGACCAACCTTACAGACTTGGAAAAAAAGATCATCTCGATGCTGCAGACCGATATCCCGGTAACTAAACGGCCCTTTAAGGACATGGCTGAAAAAATAGGGATTACAGAAGATGAGTTTTTAGAAGTTTTATCCAGCCTGAATGACCGGAACATGATCAGACGCTTTGGTGCCACACTCAAACATCAGAAATCAGGGTATAAAGCCAATGCCATGGTAGCATGGAAAGTGCCTGAAGAACGGGTTGAAGAAGTCGGAAAGATCATGGCATCTTTCAGAGAAGTCACCCACTGCTACCGAAGAAACCCAGCTCCCGGATGGGATAAAAACCTTTACACAATGGTCCACGGTGCAACTGAAGAGGACTGTTACGCAATTGTGGACAGAATCTCAAAAGCAGCCAAAGAAAAGGATTACCACCTGCTTTTTTCCCGCCAGGAGCTGAAAAAAACCTCTATGAAGTATTTTGAAGACTGATCATCCCCATATCCTCTGCGTTAATCCCTGGATCCACGATTTTGCAGCGTTTGATTTCTGGGCCAGGCCATTGGGCCTGCTCTCCATGGCTGCCATATTGAGACAAAACCACATTAAGGTCTCGTTCCTGGATTGCATGAACCGGTTCCATCCAAAACAGTACCAGCCAGGAAAAACCTTGTGGGACGGCCGTGGCCCTTTTGAGAAGACGCCCATCCCGTTCCCTGATGAAATGGCAGCCCACCTTAAAGGTGAAACAAAGGCCTTCTGCAGGTATGGAACCCCAAAGGAGTTGATTGAAGACGACCTTCAAAAAATGGAAAGGCCTGATATGATCCTGGTCACCTCTTTGATGACCTATTGGGCGTCAGGTGTGGCAGAGACCATTGAGATGCTAAAACAGATCATGCCGGGGGTGCCGGTTATCCTGGGCGGCATCTATGCAAGCCTTTGCACGGAACATGCACTTAAGTCTTCCGGGGCCGACCAGGTGGTAACAGGTCCGGGGGAGACCCAACTGCCAGCACTTGTCAAAAAATATACAGGGTTCACCCTGGAAAAAATGCCGGACCCGGAAAATCTGGACACCTATCCGTTTCCGGCATTGGATCTTCAAAATACTATTGCGTATGCGCCGATTCTTACCTCAAGGGGATGTCCTTTCTCCTGCGAGTATTGTGCCTCATCTTTTCTGGAACCCCGTTTACGGCGGCGCTCACCAGACAATGTGTTCAAAGAGATTGAACACTGGTATAAAACATATGGTGTTAAAAATTTTGCATTTTATGATGACGCCCTTCTGGTCAATCCTGAAAAATACGCATTTCCAGTCTTGGAACGTGTCATTGACCAGGGTCTTGATATCAATTTCCACACCCCCAATGCCCTTCACATAAGGGAGATCACACCCAAAGCCGCAAACCTGATGTTCAAGGCGGGATTCAAAGCTGTTCGGCTGGGCCTTGAAACCACGAACTTCTCAACGGACCGCCACCATGATTTCAAAGTCAGGGAAAATGAATTCTACTCTGCCGTGGCATGCCTCAAACAGGCAGGATTTACCCGGGACCAGCTTGGTGCATACTTGCTTTGCGGTCTTCCAGGCCAGGACCTGGACGATGTTGAAACCTCAATCAATTTGGTAAAGTCCACGGGCATTCTTCCGGTGCTCGCCTATTACACCCCTATTCCCCATACGCCCATGTGGGAACAAGCCGTTAAAAATGCCAGGCTTGATATCACAGCTCATCCGGGACTTACCAATAACAGCCTCTTTCCCTGTGTCCGCTCACAGGGCGACCTGGAACGTATTTCCGAATTGAAAAAGATGCAAAAATAACGTATATCCGCTATACTTGTTAACAATGGATTTGGCAGAAATAAAAACGCCGTAAGTTTTGGGCATGTGTAACAAATGATTGTATTTGATTTAGAATGTATAAACGGGCATACCTTTGAAGGCTGGTTTGAAGACCGGGCAGACCTGGACCGCCAGCAGGAGGAAGGATTGCTTCAATGTCCGGTATGCGACACGTTTTCGGTTGAACCCAAACTTTCTGCCGTGGCCATTAAAACCTCATCCTCGTCTAATTCTCCCCAGACTCGTCAAAATATGGCCATGCAGGCCACCCAGGAAGCTCTGGCCGAGTTTACCGAAAAAGTGGCGGATTTCGTTGAAAAAAACTATGAGAATGTAGGTTCGTCCTTTGCCAAGGAAGCTTTAGAAATGCATTACGGAGCAAAAGAATTCCGAAATATCCGGGGCACCACCACCAAAGAGGAGGAAAAGAACCTGGAAAAAGAAGGGGTGCCTGTTTTCAAGGTCCCTGTTAAAAAAGAGGGGAACGAAGACCTCAATTAATTTTTCATCAACCGTTTCTTCGCCTCAGGACAGAAGTCAAACACCTTTTTTAAATCAGCACATGGAAATTCAGAACAGGGTGCGCAGGTATCCAAACCCTTATCACGGCAGCAGGGCTTAATCCGGCACATGGACTGGCAATAAATGCCCTGTGTGCCCAAAGACTTGCACCCCTTGCAATACACATCCCTGGCTTCAATTTTCATGTCATACAGCTTTGACCAGCGCTGAGCCACCTGGGCCATGAGTTGGTTGTCACACGTTTTGGTGGCGACAAACGCATCACAGGCTTCACAATCCAGTCCGCAATAAGATTCTGTATTTGTCATGATTCGTCTTCTTCTATCCTTATATAACCGGAGCCATTATCCTATGTTCACTTTTATTATTTAAAAAACTCTTTATTCAGTCTACTGGCGATAAACAAAACAGGTATTATGTTTAAAGGACGCCAACACCATTTCCCGGAGGAGATATGGCTTTTGTCAAAGTACCTGGACTGCCCGGAAAAGTCTATGTCCCGGATACAAAAAAAGACTGCACCAAAAAGCACCCCTGCAAAGACTGCTTTTCCTGTGAATTTTGCTCTGACGACAGGTGCGGGGTTTGCCGCAAAAAGAAAAAACCAGGCAAATAATCGTGAACATCCCTCCCATACCCCATAACGAGTTTTAAAATTACCCTTTCAGATCCGGCCATGTGTCTGACACCCTGTATCCTTGGGGCCAGGGATCATCCGGGTCCAGCATATGCTGATGTGTGCCTGTAACCCAGGCTCTGCCTGAAATCGAAGGAATAATACCTTTTGCGCTGCCGATTTGGGCTTCGGATTCAATGCGGCAGTGGAATTTTGACCCGATTACCGACTCTCCAATGTACTGGTCTCCGACCTTGAGCATTCCCCGTTTCGCCAATACAGCCATGCGTGCCGAACACCCGGTACCTGTGGGTGAACGGTCAAGTTTTCCTGGTTGTATGGCAACCGTATTCCTGCCCTTTAAAACGCCGTTTTCCTCTTCTAACGGTGCGGCAATCTGACAAAAAGAGATATGGGCCCAGTCCGAGTTTTCAGGATGAACAAATCCCAACTGCTCTGTTGCCGCATTGGTGATCTTTATACCCGCCTTTGCCATATCCCGGGCCTCGTCCGGTCTAACCTCAAATCCCAAATCCTTGGCATTCACGATAACAAAACTGTCGCCCCCATAAGCTGTATCTACCCTAAGCGTTCCCAATCCTTCCACTTCCAGGTTTGCATCAAGCTTATGAACAAAAGACGGCACATTGTGCACGGTCATCCGTTCCACTTTTCCGTTCCTGCAGTCAGCCACCGCCCGGATCAACCCGCCAGGTGCTTCCAGGGTCAAAACAGTTTTTGGTTCCTCCATGGGCAGAATGCCTGCCTCCAAAAGCACTGTGGATACGCATATGGAGTTAGACCCGGACATTGGCGGGGTATCTTCAGGCTCCATGATGATCCAGCCCATCTGGGCATCCGGGTGCTTGGGCGGTACCAGAAGGTTTACATGACGGAAAACCCCACCTCTAGGTTCATTAAGCATAAAATTGCGCAATGTATTGTCCCGGGCGATCCATCTGGATTGCTCCCATAAAGTATCTCCCGGCGGCGGGGCTACCCCGCCTACAATTACGTCGCCTACTTCCCCTTCAGCATGACAGCTTACCGTATGAATAATCTTTGTCGACCGCATGGTGTGTTATCCTCTTTTTCGATTTGTATTGCGAGATTTCCCATACCATTTGTAGCCTCAGGACACCAGGATTTTAAGGGTACTTCATATGAATGACCTTAGGATTATTCTTTCCCTCAAAAATAATCTCTTGGTATAACGATTCATGCTGTTCCGACATGAAAACCCATTGTTGTATGATAGATTTAACTTCCAACAGGGCTTCTTTGTTTGAAAAAAGAGTATTAACCTGATTGATGACACGCTCTCCCTGATCGCATTTGCTGCAGCTTACGCCTATGTAAAGATACTTTTGATCTTCTTCCACGTTATAAAACATAAAATCATTCTTAAGACCGTTCAGCTTTTCTTCAACAATGGGCTGAGAAGGCCAACCGATTGTGTAATCAACCCGTTTGCCGACCAGCATCTTAAGGTTAACCTGCATGGTGCTTGATTTAATAAAATAAACATGGGGGGCGTCCCGGTATTCGGTCAATATGGATTGGATGCCTGGGGAATACGCAAACTCATCTATAACCCCTAAGGTCAGCGCCTTGTTTTTCAGCATTTTTTTTAGAGAAAGAATCGATCCTTTTGGGCCGAATTTCGACTGATTCTGTTTTTGTATAATTATACCGCTTGGATACCATATGAAAATCGGCTTTGAGAATAATCTATGATCTGAAAAGGTTTTCCACCCGATATAGCAATTGCCTTTTTCCAGGGCCATGATGTTAAACCGCTTATGGTTGACCTGAAAATAATTAAATTCAAATTCCTTGAGGGCTTCTTTTTGAAGCATCTGAATGATTTGATCAATAAACCCCTTATTTTTGAATTCTCCAGTGGAAATATAAGCCGGAATCTGACCAAATGTCAGCCAGTTGATCTGCTGTTTTGCACTTGTACAAGGAATTATAAACAAACACAAAAGCGTGGAGATGAAAAAATATAAGCGTTTCAAAATTATTCGATCTTTTCTCATTTTAGTATTTATGCAGGGAAACACTTCGGGTTAATTAATATGGTTTCGCATCAAGTATAGCACACAAATTTGGTAAGCAGGCTCGTTTGTCCCAGAAAACTGCATCAGGCGTATTTTGTTAAAAATACGCCTGATGTTTTCGGGATAAACGGGCCGGTATCCGTATATGGAGTTCCACCGGGTTTCATTTAATAATTATAATTTAAGCTGCCCTTCCGGGTGTATTGGTGCCGTCATACTGCAGGGCATACCTGCAACACACTTTGCACAGACCTCCATATCGTCTGCCATACCCGGTTTGGCTGCAAATCGTTTCCGGTTTACCTGTAAGCGTTTGTCACATTTATGCCGTTCTATACCGTCCAAGGTTACAGCTTGAACCGGACAGTTCTCCATGCATTTTAGGCACTTTTGCCCGGCTTTATGAAGGCAAAGATGCTCAACAGTGACCAATGGATTATCGCCCAGATCAGCTTGGGTAACAAGGCTGCCAAGCCTGCCGGAACACCCTGAAGGCGTAATCATTTGGGCGTTTACCCCAAATCGCCCCAAACCGGATATATGGGCCAGATGTTTGTGGGACCAGCGGGCGGTCAAGGTTTCTGGATCAAAATTATAAGTGGCAGGCGTCAACTCTGACTGGTATCCGGTATTTTTTAGAGTATCACTTATAAATTTACTTATATCCTGTAGAAGGTCATTTGTTAAAGAAAGGGACCGGGCCCAGTTGTCACTGGCAAATTTGCCTGCAATATTTCCATTTGTTAATTGCGGGTTAAACGGAATAAAAAAGACAATAACGGTTCTGCATGATGGCAATAAATCATGGGGCAGCATATGGTTTGGGGCAGCAATATCCGGCAGAATTTTGAACCGTTCATCCGCTTTTGCTGTTACAAGAAGGGGCTCCTTCCACCAGTTTGGCAACTTTTTTTTCTGGATCTGATCATGGCAGAAATCAACAACACGTTTTCGTAATTTTTCAATGTCCATTTCTATGTTCCGGGCCTTAATGGCAACAAATACTATAAATAATTAATACACTATATCATAAAGGACAACATCCGGGTTAATTGGCTGCAGATTCCTTTTTTTTCTTATTGTGCTCGTACCGCAGTTGGAGCACTTCGACTATATCAATTCTCAAAATAATTTTCCGATTGGCCTGAAGAACAAGGGCATCACATATACAAATACCGGCCCGTTTATTCTAAGAAACGGCTGCCGTATTTTTTACAAAAATACCCCTGATGCCGTCTTCTTAGAACAAACGAGCCTTAGTGCTCAAACGGCAATACCCAAATTTGGGTATGCTGTCGATAATTAATCTGCCCGAATTATAAAGGAAGATATTTTGGGGAACTGCTTATCTATAGAAAGGCTCTACCGCTGTACCTAACATCTATTGTGGTTGGGCTTTAATCGTTTTGTTTACTTTGCTTGAACCCGCAACTCCGGTTGGGGCATTTTAAAAATTTCCCATCACGTTTGGTCTCTTTTTCAACCAAATAGGCAGAGTCGCATTCAGGGCAGGGCATATTGACGGGTTTATCCCAGGATGCAAATGTGCAATCAGGAAACTTGGAACACCCATAAAAGATTTTTCCACGTTTGGATTTCTTTTCAACAATAGTACCGGAGCAATCGTTCTCAGGGCAAGGCACACCAGTGTCCTTGGTAGAGTTCTCTTGGGCAACTGACTCGGTATGTTTGCAGTCCGGGTATCCGGTACAAGCTAAGAAAAGACCAAACCGTCCGTCTTTTTGAACCATTGGTTCACCGCACTCGGGGCAATCTTTGACCGGTTCACTATCCTGAATTTTTTCAACAATGGAAATAGTACCTTTTTCGTCCCTTGTGTAATTACTTGTAAACCCGCAGTCAGGATAACCTGTACAGGCAAGAAAGTGACCGTTACGGCCGATTTTTATATTTACCGGTTTTGAGCACAAAGGACAGGTAATATCCGTTTCAACACCGACGCCTTTGACACTGACCATTTGGTCTTTGGCGTTGTCCAGTGTGTTTTTAAATTCCCCGTAAAAGCTTTCAAGCAATTCTACTTCAGGAAGTTTTCCCTGCTCAACGTCATCCAGATTGGTTTCCATCTGTGCTGTAAAGGAGATATCAAGAAGATTCGGAAAAGAACCGACAAGCAGGTCATTGACAATGAACCCAAGTTCACTTGGTACAAAATACCGTTTGACCAATTCCACATACCCTTTATCCTGGATTACACCAAGAATGGACGCATATGTGGAAGGTCGGCCAATCCCGTTTTTCTCAAGCTCTTTGACCAAGGATGCCTCTGAAAATCTTGGTGGCGGCTTGGTGAAGTGTTGTTTGGGATTAATTTTTTGGGTCGTCAGTACGTCCCCTTCCTCCACCGGAGGCAAAGATTGAATATCTTTTTCCTTATTCTTTTCCTGGGTGGCATACAACCGCATAAACCCGTCAAATTTGACTGTGGAACCTGAGACGGAAAACAAGTATTTTTCCCCGGCTTTAATCAAAATGGATTTTTGATCGATCTGGGCCTGGGCCATTTGGGAGGCAACAAATCGTTTCCAGATCAGATCATAGAGCTTAAATTGATCCTCGCTTAGATAGCCTTTAATTTTGTCAGGTGTGTTGTATACCGATGTCGGACGGATGGCCTCATGGGCATCCTGTGCCTTATTCTTGTTTTTAAAGTACCTGGGAGATGATAACGCATACCCGGGCCCGTAATGCTCAGAAATCAGTCCAAGGGCTTCCTGGGCAGCTTCCGGGGCTATACGGGTTGAATCTGTACGCATATAGGTAATCAGACCCTCAGGGCCGCCTGTACCTATTTCTATACCTTCATAAAGCTGTTGTGCGACTACCATTGTCTTTTTGGCTGAAAACCGCAGTCGGTTGATAGCGTCCTGCTGAAGCTTACTGGTTATAAAAGGAGGCAGCGGATTTCGTTTAACGGTCTTCTTTTTTATCTCATTAACGATAAAATCAGCTTTTTCAAGATCGGAGACAATCGCCATTGCCTGTTCTTCATTGGAAACTTTGGCTTTTTTCCCTGCAATCTTGGAAAGGGCTGCATTAAACTCAGGTGGCGCAGATGCCAAAAGATCAGTCGTTATAGTCCAGTATTCTTCGGGTATGAATTTGCGTATTTCGCGTTCACGGTCACAGATGATCTTTACGGCAACCGACTGAACCCTGCCGGCACTAAGCCCCCTTTGAACCTTTTGCCACAAAAGCGGGGAAATCTGGTAACCAACCAACCGGTCAAGTTTTCTTCTGGCCTGTTGGGCGTCATATTTGTCTGCATCAGGTTCTAAAGGGTTTTCTAAAGCTTCGGTAATCCCTTTTTTGGTCAATTCATGGATCAAAACCCGGTGGAACTGTCTTCCTTTTTTCTTAAGGATGTCCATGATATGGAATGCAATGGCTTCTCCCTCACGGTCCGGGTCAGGAGCAAGGTATACGTGATCTGTATCCTTGGCAGTCTTTTTCAAAGTGGAGATGATTTTGGACTTGTCTTTTATATTGACGTATTTGGCCTTAAAATTGTCATCCACATCAATTCCCAGATTTTTAACAGGCAGATCACGGATGTGGCCTGCACTTGCTGCCACATTATAGTCCTTGCCGACGTATTTTTTCAGGGTTTTGATTTTGGTTGGAGACTCAACAATGATAAGCGGTTTTGCCAATTTTATTCCTCCGACGTTGAATAATTATTTCCCGGATGCCGTACTATAAGTCCTGACAATTCCATGTCAAGCAGAATCGCTGAAACTTGGGCGCTTGTCAGGCCGGATAATGCAGTAATGATATCGATATGTTTGGGATAAGGATCCAGGTGTTTATATACCATGGCCTGGGTTTTGTCCATGCCGTCAGTATTTTTTAATTTGGTTTGTTTTTTGGGTTCAAAAAGGTTTTGAGAATGAACAAATTGTAGAAGCTCATCAATAATGTCCATCTCGTTTTCAACAAGCCTTGCCCCTTGTTTTATTAATGCATGGGTACCGCGGCTTTTGGAAGAGCGAATGCTGCCAGGTACGGCAAAGACTTCACGGTTATATTCTCCGGCAAGCCTTGCGGTGATTAAAGAACCGCTTTTCTGGGCTGCCTCAACCACAATGGTTCCAGTTGAAATACCGGCTATAATTCTGTTTCGTTGCGGAAAATGGGCTGGCAGAGGCGGGGTATCCGGGTTGAACTCGGTGATAACAGCCCCTCTGTCTTTTATTTGCCTGTACAATGACTTATTTTGTCTGGGATAAATATGCCCAAGGCCAGAGCCAAGCACTGCTACCGTATTCCCGGTAGCTGAAGCCAATGCACCATCATGAGCTGCTGTATCAATTCCTAAAGCCATACCTGACACAATGCTGAATCCTCTGTCGGCAAGACGGGCAGCCAAATGGCGGGCTGTATCAAGACCATACCGGGTCGCACTTCTTGATCCGACAATGGAGATACAAGGCTTTTCAGGCTCCAATTTTCCATCATAGACCAGAACCGGAGGTGGATCAGGAATCTCTCTGAGAAAAGGAGGATAGTCTGATCCGGTTAGAACTGAGATACCAAAGTTCTGCTTTCTGATTTGCTCAAGGGTTGCCAAAGCTGTTCCAGTGTGTTGGTCATAGGATTTAATGGCCTTTATTGTTTTAGGGCCGATTCCTTGTACCTGTGCAAGCTCGTTTGCCGGCGCTTCTAATATGGCTTCTGGTGTATTGAATTGGGAAATCAGTTGCTTAATTATGCGGTTGGTTAGACCGGGGATCTCCCGTAGAATGAACCAAGACAGGTATGTATCCGAATAATCGTCCATACCAGGGTAGTCTATTGAAATTCCAAAAGCTTTTTCTCGGCCTTTTCAGCAGCCAGGGAGAAAGGATGCTTTTTTACAACCAGTTTCAAATAATGACTGGCCCGGTTAACGTCATCAAGAGATATATACGCATATCCCGTTTTAAGCAGAGCATCTGGCACTTTTTGAGCTTTAGGGTAAGTCTTAAGCAACTCTTTAAAAACAGCGATGGATTTGTCATATTGCCCAGTCGTGTAGTGGCATTCTCCAAGCCAATAAAGAGAATTGTCTGCCAGGGCATGATCCGGATGTTTTTTTGCAAAGGTTGCAAAAAGATCTGCAGCATCTGTATATTTTTTTTCGATAAGTAAGCTGCGTGCCTTTTGGTAAAGCTGGGCCGGATCAGAATATTCAACAGTGTAAACCACTTTTTTCTGTCCGGCCACTTGGCTTTCAAGGATAGATACCTTGTCTTCCAGCAAAACGATTTTTTCTTCAAGATTTTCTATTTGGGCATCTTTGTCGTCAGGAATCATTGATTCTTCTGTTTCGGCCAAAGATTCTGACTCTACAGTTTGTTCAGCCTCTTGAGGCTCACTTTTGAAATAGGAGCAGGACGAACTCAGCATAGACGTTAAAAACAGCGCAAAAAAATAGATCGCAAATCGTTTTGCAGGATGCATGGATTTAGCCTTTGTTATGGGCCGCAAGCACGATAGGTGTTGCAACAAAAATCGAAGAAAATGTTCCAATGATTACACCGATGATCATAGCCAATGCAAAATTATGGATAATCTCTCCACCTAAAAAGAACAGTGCTAAAAGCACAATTAAGGTAGTCAGTGAGGTCAAAATTGTTCTGGACAAGGTCTCGTTAATACTTTTATTGAACAAAGACGGTAAAAGGGTTTTATCTGTATTGCCTTTTACATTCTCCCTGATACGGTCAAAGACGATGATGGTATCATTGAGGGAATAACCGATAATTGTCAGTAAGGCTGCAATGATCGGTAAAGAAAAGTCAAGGTTCAAAATTGAGAAGATGCCGACTGTTATAAATACATCATGGATCAGTGCTACAATCGCACCCATGGCGTACTGGAGGCTTAAGGTCCAAAAAAGGGCCAAAGAAACCACCAAGGCTGCAGCAATCAAAAAAGGCATGGAAACGTTAAAAACCGACAGAAAATACACAGCGCTCATTAAAGCACCTGCTGTAATACCGGCAATGGTCCATTTTTGTTCGAATCGGCCCGAAATATAAATGGTTATAAAGAGCAGGGAGTAAAAAATAGCAAGAAGCGCTTTTTTCTTTAAATCATCACCTACCTGTGGGCCAACCATCTCAACCCTGCGAATTTCGGGAGCAAGAGATGTTGATGACTCAAGCCCTTTGGTAATGGTCTCGCCAAGCTTGTCACCAAGCGCATTAGCACTGGATGTCCGAATCAGGTATTCATTGTCCTCAACCTGGCCGAATCCCTGGACCGACACATCTTCAAGGCCAATGGTACTCAGTCCCTTGCGGATATCTTCAATTGCAACTTCCTGGGTAAATTTAACCTGTACCAGGGTGCCGCCGGCAAAATCGATTCCGTAATTGGGACCTTTATGAACGATCAGGGAAACAATCCCAGCCAGGATTAGCGCAAGGGAAACAAAGAGTCCCAACTTTTGCTTTCCCAAAAAGTCGATGTTTATATCAGACTTGATAAACTGCATTATATAAGTTCCTTATATGCTTAAAGTGGATGTTTGTTTATTTTGAAGAATCAGATTGTAAATGCTTTTTGACAATACCAGAGCTGTGAAAAGACTGGCTAGAATACCAAGACCCAACGTCACAGCAAACCCTTTTATGGGGCCTGTACCGAACTGGAACAGGACAATGGCAGCAATCAAGGTAGTAACATTTGCATCCATAATAGTTAGAGTTGCCCTTTCATACCCGGCGTGTACAGCGGCCAGGGCAGGGCGTCCTGATCTTAATTCTTCTCTGATTCTTTCAAAAATTATAACATTGGCATCCACGGCCATACCTATGGTCAGGATGATACCGGCAATACCCGGAAGGGTCAGGGTTGCCCCAAATGCGGCCAGACCACCCCCGATTAGAATGATGTTTACAATCAAAGCAAGGTCAGCGATAAGGCCTGCACCTTTGTAGTAAACAACCATAAAAACGATCACAAGGGCGCCGCCTACCAGCATGGAAATCAGCCCCATGCGAACGGAGTCAGCACCTAAAGTCGGTCCTACGGTCCGTTCTTCAATGATTTTAACCGGAGCCGGCAATGAACCTGCTCGCAGAGCAATGGCTAAATCCTTTGCCTCTTCAAGTGTAAATTGGCCTGATATAACAGCCTTGCCTCCGGCAATCCTTTCCTGGATATTGGGTGCTGAATAAACAGTTTTATCAAGTACGATGGCAAGTCTTTTATTGACATTAGCCGCCGTAATCCGGTCAAAGATCCTAGCACCTTTACGACTGAATTCTATCCCTACCTGGGGTTGTTGGAATTGGTCAAACTCAACCCTTGCATTGGTCAGAAGGCTGCCGTCAAGCAGTACCTGCTTTTTGATGAGAAAAGGAACTTGGGCTTCTGCACCTGTGGTTTCATCCTTCCTGCTTTGGAATAGGATTTCAGAGCCAACAGGCGGATTACCTGAAAGCGCAGCATTAACATCTGCCTGGTCATTCACCAACTGAAAAGTTAGCTGGGCTGTTTTGCCTATGAGTCCTTTGGCGCGGTCCGGATCACTTATGCCAGGAAGCTGGAGTAAGATCCGTTTCGTCCCCTGAATGCGGATATCTGGCTCGCTGACACCAAACTCATCAATACGATTCCGGATGGTTTCCAAAGCCTGTTCAGTAGCCATTTTTTTAATGGCTTCGCTTTCTTCGTCTGGCAGGCGTAATGTGAATGCCAGGCCACCATCAAATGTATCTACATTTGGGATTTCAAGGTTGGGGTAGTCCTCTGTTAAAATCTTTTCTACGCCTTCTTTGCTCTGTGCGCCAGAGATTTTGGCAATGATTTTAAAATCCGGGGTGCGGGAAATCCCCATATGCTTGATACCCTCTTTCCTCAGATCCTTTTTGAGTTCTCCGATGGTGCGGTCCAGCTCAGCTTCAACAGCTTTTTCGTTTTGAACTTCAAGTACCAGGTGCATCCCACCCTGCAGGTCCAGTCCCAGATTTATTTTTTTATGGGGCCAGGTATTGGTAAAGGTGGGAAGGAGGCATACAACGGCAGCAACGATGATTCCCAGAATCAGTACGCGCTTAAAGGTAAATAGTTTCAATCTCATCACTCCTGAAGGATAGGTTATTTCTTTTCTTTGGATTTCTGTGCAGGTTCATTGTCAGTAATTAAAGCTGCAACGTTGCCTCTGGAAATTTTGATTTTTACTTTTTCAGCAATTTCAAGGCCGATGGTAGTGTCATCCATTGAAACTATTGTTCCATAGATTCCGCCGGAAGTAACGATCCTGTTTCCTTTCTTGAGATTGGAAATCATCTCTCTATGTTCTTTGGCTTTTTTTTGCTGGGGCCGGATGAGAAGAAAATAAAAAATGGCAAACAGGATAATAATCGGTAAAAAACCGGCAAGTCCGCCGGCCTGTCCTGCCTGGCCACCCGCGGGTGCGCCCATTGCAAATGCTGTACTAATCAAGGTGTTCCTCCTTAAACTGGTAAATAAAATTTAAGATTTCTTTGCAGGTATCCAGATATTTTTTCCGTCAAACTGGAGCCTGTCTACATTGTCGTAATTTATTTCCTCAAGCAAGGAGAAAACCGCATCCATGTTGTATACAACAACCTTGCTCAAGGGTTCTATGATGTTAATATCATCGGTAACCTGATTTTCCATCAGGTTATAGATGATCACCATTGTTTCTGAAAATTTTAAAATTTTTCCGACACCTGAACTCATGCCTGAGTTTCCGGGCTCGTCCGCTTTTTCTTCAACTGTTATGCCTTTGGCGGTGTAGTATTCTTTTAGTATTTCAAAGTGGATATTCCAGATATTGTCTCCTGGTTGAACCACATAAATTCCATATTCTTTAATTTGAACCGGTTTTACAGCACCGGATTCATCAAGCTCTTCTTGGAACACTTCACCTTTTTTAGTAAAAGCCTTCTCCAATATTCGTTGCATGGATACGGTGTTCTCTCCAACGGTAAATGATTCATTGGATTTTACAATCATATCCAGGCTTTTCTTTATGCCTAAGCTTTCTTTCCGGTCGGTCATCATTGTTTTCAAAGAACCTTCCTCTTCAAGATCATTAAAATCTATATCCGGCTCTTTGCTGATTTCACCAACCACAACCTCTTTATTAGCAGCTGGCTCCTGGTCAGACTCTGTTACATTATTATTCCCAGGGTCTGTTGCCTGCGTATTCACAGGCTTAGGTGTCGTGTCAGGGGATTTGTCGGATAAGAGTAAAATCAAAGCAACAGCAGCTACAATGACTACGGCAACAGCAATGATAACCTTATTCCGATTTTGTTTTCCCCTGCTCAGGAGCATAGCTTCTCCTTTTACAATTCAGTTGAAATTGTTTCAGATACAACAAATGTGCAACGACTGTCAAGGTACCCTGAAAATCAAAGACTTGTATCCCTAACTTATGTTGCTCTGGCCTGAAACCATAGTATTATCAATTTCTATATTTATAGAAACCTGGCGTTTTGATTCAAGCTCAAGCAAATCTTCCCGTTTAGTGTTGAGCACATAGTAGGCAACATCTGCGGGTACTCGGCAGAAGAATTTCTGGTTTTGTTCCGCTTTAAGGGTTTTAAGGGTAAGCTGGCGTAAAAAAGCAAGACCCTGGGTTTCAACAGAAGGCGTCATTCCTCTGCCGTTGCAATGTTTACAGGTTTCATAGGCACCGTAAGTGATGGAGTGACGAATGCGCTGTCTGGACATTTCAAGAAGTCCGAAAGTGGTTATGCCTCCTACTTTTGTCTTGGCCTTATCAGCCTTGAGGTGTTTTTTCAGTGTCTTAGTGATTTCAGCTTTGTGCCGGCGCTCTTTCATGTCAATAAAATCTACTACAATCAACCCGCCCATATCCCTTAAACGCAATTGTCTGGCCACTTCTTCGGCAGCTTCAATGTTGGTATGAAACGCGGTTTCTTCAATATTTTTCTTTTTGGTGGATTTTCCTGAGTTTACATCAATTGTGACCATTGCTTCGGTCTGCTCGATGACAAGGAACCCACCGGATTTTAATGGTACCTCGCGCCGGTAAATAGAGGAAATCTGGTCTTCAAGCTGGTATTTGGTGAATATTGGTTTTTCACCCTTGAAAAGACGGACTATTTTTTTCTGCTTGGGTGCGATCATCCCGATAAACTCTTTAACCTCTTTAAACGTTTCGGGATTATCAATAAGAATTTCTTTAATATCTGTGGTGAAATAGTCCCTTAAAGACCTGACTGCCAGGCTTTGTTCTTTGTATAAAAGACAGGGTGCGGGATTCTTCATGGCTTGTTTATCAATGTTTTTCCATACCCGCATCAGGTATCTTAAATCTGCTGTCAGAAGCGTTTTTGTGGCGCCTTTGCCGGCTGTTCTGACAATCATTCCGAACCCTTCGGCGATTTTCATACCCTTAAGGATTTTAACCAAACGTTTGCGTTCGTCTTCTTCGGTAATTTTCCGGGAGACTCCCCTGGTTGTGTTACCGGGCATGAGTACACCGAACCGCCCGGGAAGAGAGATATACGTGGTGAGCATGGCACCTTTTTGGTTGATGGGATCTTTAGATACCTGGACAATCATTTCCTGGCCCTTTTTGATTAAATTAAACAGGGCCTTGTCCTTTTTTTCAACATCCTGGAAGTAATCCGGGTGAATTTCGTTTTTTTGCAGAAAACCGTTTTTTTCAGCGCCATAATCGACAAAAACAGCCTGGAGGCTCTGCTCTACACGGGTAACGACACCTTTATAGATGTTGCCCTTAGTTACTGCTTTGGCAGATGTTTCGATGTGAAATTGATCCAGTTTGTTTTCAAAGACTGCAGCGATCCGGTTTTCTTCCGGGTCCATTGCATTGATGAGTATTTTTCTAGTCATTCATTGTCTCATTTTCTTTAGAATTTGTATGAGTTGACAGGTGCGTTATGAATCTATTTGTTACAGATACAATTCTAATCAGACCTAATGTAAAGGTCCGCACAAGTCAACCTGTTTGTCTTTGTCCTTAGTACTTGTAACGGGTTCAGGACAGTTTTTTCTGTTTCAATATATCGAAATAGGTCAGGATCCGTTCCACATAGTGAACCGGTTCCCAGCCCCGGGCATATCCATGTTTTGTTTTTTTGTAGTACTTTGCTTTTGACAGCAAAGGAAGGACAGCTTTCAGGCCTTTCCAGGTCTGTGGATCGTACCCTTGCTCCTCTGCAAGTCTCATAGCATCTCTTACATGTCCGTATCCGATATTATAACTGGCCAGGGCAAACAACAGCCTCTGGTAATCATCTTCAATATAATCAAACCGCTGGTACATCATGTCCAGGTATTTAATCCCTGCACGTATACTTTCGTTGGGATCCCGGCGATTTTTAATACCCATTTCCTTGGCAGTTTTAATGGTAACCTGCATCAATCCCCTGACATTGGTAAAGCTTCTGGCCTTGGGATTGAAATGGGATTCCTGGTAAACAACAGCTGCCACAAGACGCCAGTCAAATCCGTACTTTTCGGATTCTTCAATGATGACGTCTTTATATTTAGGCAGGCGGGTTTCCAGCCGTTTGTGAAATTTTTTTAACTCGTAAACATCAAAGTCTTTGATGTTGTCATAGTATTTTTCCGTAATGCGCTTCAAGATTCCGGTTTTATTGGCATGCAGGATAAACCGGTTAATTTGCTTGAGCATGTCTGAATCATTTTTTCGAACTGCCCAGGCAAGGGATTCGCGTTCTTGAACCGGGATACCTATGCGTATATCAGGGTAGTACCGCTTGTTGAGCAATGCAAGATTGGAATCGGCGATGGTAAATTTAATCTCACGACTATGGATCATGCCGATTAACTCTTCTGTAGGGATGTTGTCGTGGAGGATATAGGTAAAATCAATGCCTGATGCTTTAAGTTCGGCAAGGCGTGATTCATAGGAAGTGCCTCTCCTAACATGAAAGGTCCTGTATATCATATCTTCAATATTCTTGGGCCCGAAAACAAGATTATGATGGATGATACGCTGCTGGATAGTCATATACGGTATGGAGAAATCTGCGTGCTCAAGCCGCTGGCTTGTGATGGCTAACCCGGCCGCAATAAAATCGCCTTTATCCGCTTCCAGGTATGCAAACATGTTGTTCCAGCCCGGGGTGATAATATCCAGTTCAACATTCATAAATTTAGCAAATTCAATTGCCAGATCATACTCAAAACCGGTTGGCTTGCTGTCGTAATAATAATATGTATTTATTGAATTAGAGGTTATTAGACGCAGCTTGCCGGTTTTTTGAATTTTTTCTGTGGTACTCAAAGAATGGCCGAGATCCTGATTATGAATCAGTAACGTGATACTCGCAAACCCTAAGGTCATCAAGATGAGAGCAAGGAAAATAAAATGTCTTTCAAAAAATAATCTCATGAACTTGTGTCATCTGCCGGTTGCACGGGTATGACCTCTATGGTATCAACGTTCCGGTAACCACGGGGAAGCAGCTTTCCGCGACGCCCTCTCATTCCGGTGTAGTCTTGCTGGTTTCCGGGGCTTAACCGCAGAAAATGTTTACCTGCATGTATAACAAGATTTGAGTCTAATGGCAATATTTTTAGGAACTTAAGTGTCTCAGGGTCAGTTTCATCACTTCCGGGTTTAGGAATGTGAATAATTTTATTACCTTTGCCTTTTTTCAGCCTGGGAAGCTGGTTGAGACCAAATATAAGCAAGCGGCCCCTGGAGGTCACAGCCAACACGTTATCAGTTTCAATATCCGGTACCAAGGCCGGAGGCATGGGTAATTGACCGGCTGCCAATGAAAGAACTGCTTTGCCATTCTTATAGTTTGTCAAAAAGTCGCTGAATTCCATAACAAAACCGTACCCGCTGTTTGCACCTACCAGGAACAGATTCTCCGGTTCACCGGAAATCATGTGGCAAATAGATGTTTCAGGTGCCATGGTAAGATGTCCTGTAACCGGCTCTCCATTTCCCCGTGCAGACGGTAAGGTATGAGAAAACAGTGTGTAGCTTCTTCCGGTGTTGTCAAGCAAGGCAATGGGTTTATCGCTGCGGGTTCTTAAGTGGCAGAGCAGATGGTCTCCTGATCTGAATTTTGCATTATCAGGGTTTATGTCATGCCCTTTTGCAGACCTGATCCATCCATTGGCAGAAAGGATGATAGTTACAGGTTCTATGTCAAGAACATCTGTTACAGAGAAGGCTTCGGCGTCTTTTCTCTCTTTGATGGGTGACCTGCGTTTGTCCCCGTATTTTTTTGCATCTTCTTTGATTTCATTGATTAAAAATTCCTTGAACGCTTTGGGTGAATTGAGCAGCTTTTCAAGGGTTTTTCTTTCCTGGTTCAACTCATCGATTTCTGAAAGGATTTTTATTTCTTCAAGTTTGGCAAGTTGGCGAAGGCGAATTTCAAGGATAGCTTTTGCCTGGATTTCAGACAAACCAAAGGCCTTTATCAGGTCTTCTTTGGGATGATCGGAATTTCTTATGATGGCAATAACTTCATCAATATTAAGATAGGCAATCTTAAACCCTTCCAAAATATGGAGGCGGTTTAAAACTTTATCCAATCGGAATTTTAATTTTCGCTCAATAGTTTGCCGCCTGAACGTCAGCCACTCGGATAGAACCTCTTGTAAGTTTTTCACACCGGGACGTCCGTCAAGCCCGATAACGTTCATATTGACAGAATAAGATTTTTCCAAGTCTGTGGTGGCAAAAAGATGATCGGCCAGGGCGTTTAGATCCACGCGGTTTGATTTTGGAATGACCACCAGGCGGGTTGGGTCCTCGTGGTCTGATTCATCCCTGATATCAGATACCATGGGTAGCTTTTTTGCCCCCATCTGGTTTGCAATTTGTTCGTAGATCTTTTCTGTTGAAGCATGGTGGGGCAGGGCGTTAAAGACTATTTCTCCGTCTTCAACCTCATATCGTGCCCGCATTTTAATCCGGCCTTTCCCTTTTTTGTAAATGTCACGAATTTCATCGCATGGGGTGATGATTTCAGCATCAGTTGGAAAGTCAGGGCCTTTAACAAACTTACACAATTGATTAACGTCTGCATCTTCGTTTTCAATCAGATGGATCAACGCTTTGGCAACTTCTCTAAGGTTATGTGGCAAGATTGAAGTGGCCATACCCACGGCAATACCTGTAGTTCCGTTGAGCAGCAAGTTAGGCAGCCTTGCCGGCAATAAGGTTGGCTCTTCCAGGGTGCCGTCAAAATTTGGGATCCAATCTACAGTACCCTGGCCCAATTCACTTAAGAAGATCTCAGCGTATTTGGATAGCCTGGATTCAGTGTACCGCATGGCAGCAAAGGATTTTGGATCGTTTGGATCACCCCAGTTTCCCTGGCCGTCTACCAAAGGATATCTTAGGGAAAAGGGTTGGGCCATAAGTACCATTGCTTCATAGCAGGCAGAATCCCCGTGGGGATGAAATTTACCTAAAACGTCACCAACGGTCCTGGCTGATTTTTTGAACTTGGCAGTTGAGGACAGCCCAAGCTGGCTCATTGAATAAACGATCCTTCGCTGTACCGGCTTGAGTCCGTCACCGATATGGGGCAGGGCACGGTCCAAAATAACATACATGGAATAGTTCAGGTATGCGTTCTGGGTAAATTCCTGGAACGGTAGTTTTTCATATTCTTCTACGGTTGAAGGCAGGGTATCGGTCATTCTTTTTAAATCTCTTTGATTACACCGTGGGTTTCTATCCAGCGTTTACGGTCTTTTGCTCGTTTTTTTCCAAGGAGCATGTCCATAATTTCCCAGACATCGTCTGCATTATTATTTTCTTTCTCAGGTTGCTGAGTATCAATAGTAATATTTTCTGCAAGCTGTTCCTTGTCATGTTCCTGGTCCAAAGATTCGGAACCTTTATTAGGAGCCTCAATAGTCAATTGAACAAGGCGTCTGGAATCCGGTGCAATGGTGGTCTCTTTTAATTGAGCCGGGTTCATTTCACCAAGTCCTTTGAACCGCTGAATATTGATATTTGCTTTTTTCCTTCTTCGATTTAGCCGTTTGATAATAGCGTTTTTTTCCGAGTCATCAAGGGCGTAAAAGACATCCTTGCCCATATCAATCCTATATAGAGGCGGCATGGCAACAAAAACATGCCCTTGCCGGACAACTTCCGGAAAGTGCCTTAAGAACAAAGCACAGATCAATGTGGCAATGTGAAGCCCGTCTGAGTCAGCATCAGCCAGGATGCATAGTTTATTGTAACGCAGTTTAGAAATATCATCAGAGCCAGGTGCAACGCCAAGTACCTGGGAGATATCACGAATTTCTTTTGAGTCCATAATTGAAGAGGAACTCACATCCCAGGTGTTCATAATTTTGCCGCGCAAGGGCATAATCGCTTGGAAACGCCTGTCTCTTGCCTGTTTGGCAGATCCGCCTGCAGAATCGCCCTCAACAAAGAAGAGCTCCCTTAAATTTTGGTCATCACTGGTGCAGTCGGAAAGTTTCGCTGGTAGCGTAACACCATTTGAAGTTTTCTTTTTTGTAACTTTTTTACTCTTTTTGACTCGGTTTCGGGCATTGTCGATTGCCAGAGCCGCAAGGGCTTCTCCAAAAGCTACATTTTGATTGAGCCAAAGACTGAATGCATCTCTGACTTGAAGATTAACCAGGTTGGCACAGTGACGCGAGGAAAGCCGTTCTTTGGTCTGGCTTGAGAACTGGGCCTCAACCAATTTTACGGAAAGCACATATCCAACGTTTTGCCAGATATCCTCGGGAGCGAGAAAAAGTCCCTTTGGCAGAAGATTCCTGAATTTGCAGAATTCTCTAACCGATTCAAGCAGCCCGGATCTAAAGCCGTTAACATGTGTGCCGCCAAGACGTGTGGGAATTAGATTGACATAGCTTTCTTCAAGGTTGAGCGTATTTTCAGCTCCCCAGTTGATGGCCCATACCGCTTGAAAATCTTCCCCCTCGCACTCACCTGTAAACGCCTCGGGAAATAAAGTCTTTTTTTCTTTAAGGTTTTCGTTTAGGTAATCATCAAGTCCGTGATCATAGCACCAGACTTCTTTTTCGCCGGTTTCTTCATGGGTAAAACAGGTAGTCAAGCCCCGGCAAAGAACCGCCTTTGATTTAAGGGCGGTCTTGATAGCATCTTTAGAAAAATCAGGTGTGTCAAAATAAGAAGGTGCCGGTGCAAAAGTAACGCGGGTTCCGGTATTTTTTTTACCGACAGTTCCGATAGTTTCCAGTTCTTTGGTTTTAGCCCCGTTTTCAAACTCGATCGAATACTGCTGCCCGTCACGTTTAATAAGGATTTCCATGTGAGCGGACAACGCATTAACCACGGATACCCCAACCCCGTGAAGTCCCCCGGAAAAGGCATAATCCTTGGATGAAAATTTAGCACCGGCATGGAGCTTGGTCATAATGAGTTCAACTCCGGAGATGCCTTCTTTGGGATGAATATCTACGGGCATTCCCCTGCCGTTGTCGGATACAGCTATCCGATTGTCTAGTGTCAGGGTGACATCAATTCGTGTTGCATGGCCTGCAATAGCCTCGTCTACGCTGTTGTCAATGACTTCAAATGCAAGGTGGTCAGGGCTTGCTGTATCCGTGTACATGCCCGGTCTGCGCTTGACAGGATCAAGTCCTTTGAGCACCTCTATTGACTGTGCGTCATATTCGTTGTTTGTCTGGTTTTCTTCTGCCTTGGCATCAAATAATTTCATAAAATTATTCTGGTATGGTATACAGGTTTAAGCTTACATATATGATATTAAGCATATCCATATATCACTTTTAAGTACAAATGTACAAACGGGATTAAAACATAATAAAATGCCTGATTCAACGCCCGGATTCGACTTGACAACATTTGACACCTACTGGGCTTCCCTTGACTCTGCCGCTCGTACCGAATTGCTTAAAAAAGCAGGCTCTTTCCCGCCTTCTTTTGGCATTCTACCTATACTTGAAGGACTGTTTTCCTATCATTTCGGAGATCGAACAGCAGCCAAAAAAAGTTTGGGAGCCTTAGCTTTATCTCTTCAAAAGAAAATGTATGAGTCAATTGATTCGGCTTCAAGAAAAGAGGGCCGGGCGGATGCTGTAAGGGTGTGCGCAAGAATATACCAGCAATTATCTTCCGAATTGCCATTTGCTGATAAAAGTGTTTTGGTCTCCACCCTCATGACTCTGGGTGGCACCGGTGCCTTTTTTGCATTCAAAGCCTTGTACCAGGATCGTTTGTCACTGGATGTAATGAAAAAATGTATCCAGAATATGGATGAATATCAGCGCCTGATTTTTGTAAGCCAGTACCTGCAGGCCAACCCCGGTATCCGACTGCGATTTGCCGCTCTTTTTAAAAGCATTTTAACCAACATAAAAGAGCGGGAAACAGTCATTTTATTTTATGCCCGCCTGTTTGACAGAAAACAGGATGCAGATCCGTTCTTAAAGAATATTGACCCGGCTTTAAGAAACCCGGAAATGATAGCGGACAAAGAAGTACGTTCGACCAGCCCTGATAAAAAAATAAAGGGATTAAAGGCACTTTCGATGATGCGGGACAGGATTCCGGTTCAGATTCTGAAAAATGCATTGTCAGGTGAGGAAGTAAAGAAAGTCAGAATGGCTGTGTACAGCCTGATAGAAAATTCTTCCATGGGGCTGTATCCTGAATTGTTTGAACCTGTATTTGAGCGGTTTAAAACTGCCGAGACCAACGAAGCGGTAAAAGCGTTTAAAGCACTTGTGGTGACAGGCAAACTTCCCCTTCACCGACTCATGGATCTTGCAAGGAGCACATATCCGTCCATCATTCCCATCATCCACATGGAAGTATCCGATTTGTCCAGGCTCTCCTTTTTTGCCATCCAGGATATTGCCTTGAACAAGGATCATTACAAGGGAGATAATTACGACGTTAACCTGGCCTGTATTTTCGGGATGATCAAAAAACGCCCTGAAAGAGTGGTCAGGATACTGAAAACAAACAGAGACCTTAACGGATCCGGAAAGCTGAAAAATGAAATTGACAGGTTCATGAAAAAGACAACTCAGCTTTTGCAAAAAGAACGGGACAGTATTGAATCTGACTTTAACAATATCCAAGTGCATCAAAAAAAGCCGGAAACAACCCGGTCCTTTTTTAAAACCGTTCTCAAAGATCCCACTCAAAAAAAGCTGGAACTTCTCAAAGAAGAAGGGCTGGTATCTGACCCTGATTTTCAGGACATGTCATTTATTAAAGAAGACCTGTCCGGAATGGATCTGTCAGGATCCAACCTAAAACTAACGCGGGCGGTATTTTCTGATACCTATTTATCGAGCATCAAACTGTCTAGGGCAATTTGCCGGAAAACCTTGTTTTACAATGTAAATATGGACGGAGCTGTTTTTGACCAGGTCTGCTTTGATAATGCGGTATTTATAAATGTTTCGGCAAAAAAGGCTCAATTTATCAGGTGCAGTTTTCATGGTGCGTCATTTTTCAACTGTAATCTTAACCAGGCAGACTTAACAGATGCCCTTTTTATCGATGCCACTATCTCAAAAACCTCCTTTGGCAATACCAATTTGACGTGTGCATCCTTTGCACATGCAAAAATTGCAGGTGTGTCATTTTCCACAGCCTGTTTGAACTTGGGTGATTTCTCCGGGGTAAAGGCCCGGTTTTGCAGGTTCCCATCCTATGCCAGAGAAGAGATCCGTACCCGGCAGATAAACTATAATGCGCGGGAGCACCAGCTCAGTTTCAATGACCTGCCCAGGATAGGTCAGCAGATGGCCAATGAGATCAACATGCTCATTTATTGTGAGTTTATTCATTATGGTGAGGCCAAGTTCTTAAACCAGAATAAACTGAGTTTGCTGACTGCGTTTGATATCTTTAAATCCGATCAGGCTGACTTTTTCATACTTTTACCTTTATTGCTTCATGAAAACATTAGTCTGCCGGAAATGAAATCCATCCCGGAGACTACCCCTTGTGGTATTGCTGATTATCTTCCCTCAAGGGAAACCGCTAAAATCGCAGAGCGGTACATAGGCAGAAAAAACGTGGTTATCCGGCGTAATTTTGCCCCCTACATTGAAGGGGTGTATTCTATGGGAAGTGTGGGCTCTCTGGCCCAGACTGCTGAATCAGACATCGATTACTGGATCTGTGTTGATGAGCGTATCCTGGATAATGAGGGTATGACCTTGCTCAAGCAGAAGCTTGATGCCATTGAAATTCTTGCCCTTGAGCGGTTCAAGATACATGTCACCTTTTTTATCGTTGATGTCCTTAAAGCACGAAACAATGATTTTGGCGGATCGACCCAGGAAAGTTCAGGATCTGCCCAGTCCAGACTGCTTAAAGAAGAATTTTACAGGACAATGATACATGTGGCAGGGAAACTGCCCCTTTGGGCTGCACTTCCGACCAGCATCAGCATCAATTATTACAATCTTATTCTTGAGCGGATATCAAAGCTGTCAAAAACAAACCGGTATATTGACTTGGGGGATATTCATGCTATCCCGGTCAACGAGTTTTTCGGTGCATCTATCTGGCAGATGTTTAAATGGCTTAAAAGCCCTTTTAAATCAGTCATCAAAATGGCACTGCTTGAAAAATATATTAATGCTTACGGCCAGGAAACCTTGCTTTGCAATCAATATAAAAATGAATGGATGAACTCCGGTTCCCACTTAAAACCCGGCCAGAACGATTCATATATTATTTTACTCAATACACTGATTGATTTTTACCTTAAAGCCGGGGATCAACGTTCGATCAACTTGCTTTTGACCTGTTTTTTTCTCAAGCTTGGTATCTCAAAAGAATCGGAAGTTGACTTTACGGTCTTCGGTCTTCGTAAAATTCTATTAACAAGAAGTCTTAACGACTGGGGCTGGACATTTAAAAAAATATACGAAATCGGGCGGTTCAGAATCTGGCCTTATGCGGCCATTCACAGGCTTTCTTTGACCATTGAACGGTATATGGTAACAAAATACACGGATCTTAAAAAACGGTTTGAAACCCGGTCAGTATCAGGCCTGATGATTTCGGAACAGGATCGCATTGTCCTGGAGCGAAAAGTAAATATTGTTTTTCAGGACAAACCAAACAAAATCAAAAAATTACTTCTTGTATCCAGGGGAGACCGGCATTTTTCAAGACTTCATATCAGGTACATTCCCTTACCGGGTAAAAGCTACGGCCAGTGGGAACTGATTCATAAAATACCAAAACACAGGCAGCAGAATGAAGAGTCCATTATCACTGCAGATTCCATCGAAGAAATCGGGGCTTGGTTGATCAACAACAGCTTGTATACTGAACGGACTTTTTTAGGGATGGTGCCCAATCCAACGGTTGTTTCCCATGATGATATTGAAAAGCTGTACCGGTCCATGTATGAGTTCTTTGAACCCAGTTTAAAAAAGACGGTTCATTTTAGCGCCATGCGCAAACAGCCGGAAATCTGCCGACTTTTTATTTCCCTTAATTTTTATACGGAAAAGTCCATGGGTAAAATATATGACTACACGGTCATTTATTTGAACTCATGGGGAGAAATGTACCTGCGCAATGCCAAGCCTTCCAAGCCTTTACAAGGCCTGGAGGCTGCAAAGAGGGAAATATGCATCGGGTTAAGCCTGGATGACCTGCCAAAGGATACCGCATTTTATTTTTCTAAAGGTGTGTCCAGGGGTTAAGTTCACCTTTTCAGTTGTAAAAGCTGTCCACAATTTCAAGAGCCTGTTCAGGTTCATCAACCACATGAAAAAGATCCATATCCTCAGGAGAAATCAGGCCACCGTCGGCAAGACTGTTTTTTAACCATTCCAGCAGCCCTCCCCAAAAATTGCTATTCATGAGGATCACTGGCATTTTTCTGATCCGCCGGGTCTGGACAAGGGTTAAGGTCTCAAACATCTCGTCCAGGGTACCAAGTCCGCCAGGCATGATAATATAGGCTTGTGCATATTTTACAAACATGACCTTGCGTACGAAAAAATAATGAAAATCTATTGATTTAGTTAAAAAAGGATTGCCTTTTTCTTCAAAGGGCAGGTTGATTTTAAGACCAACAGACTCCCCGTCTTTTTCGGCCGCCCCCTTGTTTGCTGCTTCCATGATACCGGGACCGCCGCCTGTAACAACGGCATAGCCGGAAGAGGCAAAAAGAGCCGCCGTATCTTTTGCTTTTTTGTAATCAGGATGATCTTCAGGGGTTCGGGCTGAACCAAAAATAGAAACCGCAGGTCCAAGATCATGCAGCGTATCAATACCTTCTACGAATTCCCCCATGATTTTAAAAAGGCGCCAGGATTCTCCTGATTTAAAATCATCAATAGGATATTGGATAGAGTTTTTTTTTGAGGTGTTCATGTCAAATTCCTTTCAGCTTTAAGGTCCGTAGAATAGGGATGCATGATCGCTTTCCAACTGGTCAATATTCACAAATCGTGGTATATTCTACACACTTTATATTTGCATATCAACCTGATCAGCTAAGCCTAACAGTTATTGACTTTTAGTAGTGAAAGATATAAAGAAGGTAAAAATTTTTTCACTGGAATGATTTAAACTTGAACACTGAATACTCAATTTCCCGGCAGACTACAGTCGTCAATGCCTTGGGAATGCACGCGCGGCCTGCAGCGAAAATAGCTGAAATGGCACAAGACGCAAGCGGTGAAATCTGGCTGTCAGACGGAACTTCTACAGTGGATGCATCCAGCATTATCGACATTCTGACCTTATGTGCCGTTACCGGCACCAGGATATCCATTTATACTGAAAAAGAAGCAGACAGTGAGCTGGCAGACCAAATCAAAGCATTTTTTGATATTGGCTTTGGAGAAGATGTAACATGAACAAAACCGCCTCAGGTCAAATAACCATACAGGGGATCAGTGGGTCACCTGGCATCTGTATTGGCAAAGCGTACCTGGTAGATCGCGAAGGGGTAAACCTGATAAAGCGGTATCCGGTCAGCCCTGAATTGGTGCCTGCAGAAATCAACCGGTTCAAAAATGCGGTGCTCAAAGCAAAAAATGATCATGCTAAGACCATTGAATCTTTGGGCGATGACTTAAGCGAGAACCTGAACATCCTTGAAACCCATATGGTGCTGTTCAAGGATAAGATGCTTTACGGTAAAACCATAGATACCATTACCGAAGACCAGGTGAACGCGGAGTGGGCCCTGCGTAAAGTATCCAGAAAAGTCCGGCATATGTTTGAACAGATCAATGACCCATACCTTCGGGCTCGGGGAAATGATATTGTACAGGTTTCTGACAAGATCATGACCTACCTGGTCGGCGGTCAGGATATACGCATTAGGGATATCAACAAGAGGGTAATCATTGTTGCACATGATCTTTCTCCTGCCGACACCAGCCAGATCCAGCTTGAGCGGATAAAAGGTTTTGTTACGGACCGGGGCGGTAAAGATTCCCACACAAGTATTGTGGCAAAATCCCTTAAGATTCCTTCAGTTCTTGGCCTTGGTACCGCAACCATTAATGTAAATAATGATGACATTCTCATTGTTGACGGCTCTTCAGGCATTATCATCATCAATCCTGAAGAAGACACCCTTTTCAAATATGAAGAAAAAATGGCCCGTTTTGAAGCGTACCGGGCTGATATTGAGAGGGAAAGCCACCTGCCGGCCGTCACCAATGACGGTGTATCCTTGAATCTGTTGGCAAATATTGAGCTGGTTGAAGAAGTGGTTTCTGCCAAAGACAATAGGGCAGCAGGTATTGGGTTGTTTAGAACCGAATTTTTATACCTGGATCTGAAGCGGTTTCCCACAGAAGATGAATTGCTTCAAAAGTACAAAGAGCTGGTGGAGCTTATGCATCCGGCACCGGTTACAATACGGACACTTGATATCAATGGGGATAAATTCAATCCGTATATAGATCCGGTTGAAGAAGCAAATCCTGCATTGGGACTTCGGGCGGTCAGGTTTTGCCTTGAAAATGAAAACATGTTCATCACCCAGCTTAAGGCTATTTTCAGGGCAGCTGCTTTTGGAAAAATAAAACTGCTTATTCCCATGATCGCATGCATTGAGGAACTTCTCCAGGTTAAAACATGCATTGATAAAGCTGTGCTTGAGTTGGAATCAGAGGACAAGGTTTTTAACAAAGATATTCCACTTGGGATAATGATCGAGGTGCCTTCCGCAGTTATGATGGCTGATGAGTTGGCCGCTCATGTTGATTTTTTCAGTATCGGCACCAATGACCTTATCCAGTATTCCCTTGCCATTGACAGGCGCAACAGGCGGGTGGCTCACCTGTATCAAGCATTGAATCCTGCCGTGATTAAAATGATAAAACGAACATATGATGCAGCAAAGCACAATAATATTGACTTATACATGTGCGGTGAAATGGCAGGAGACCCCATTAATATGCCTGTTCTGCTCGGCATCGGACTGACTAATTTGTCTATGAACTCCGGGTCCATTCCCGTGATTAAGAAAATGATTCGTTCCATGGACGTGTCAAAAGCTAAAAAAGACGCTGATACCATTATGACAATGAATACGGTAGATGAAATATCAGATTTTATCCTGGAAGAATATAAAAGCATTCTCCCATACAGGGACAATGAAGAATAAGCTATGAACGCAGATTATACAAAATTGATCGCAACAAATAAAAAGGCCAGGCATAATTATCATATTGATGCCGAGTACGAAGCCGGAATCATGCTCGTTGGTTCTGAAGTTAAATCCATTCGTGAAGGCCGCGTAAGCTTTAAGGATGCATACGCAGATATCAAGCGTGATGAAGTTTTTTTACGCCAGCTGCACATATCTCCTTATAAGTATGCATACAATGCCAACCATGAGGCCATGCGGACCCGAAAACTATTGTTGCACCGTTATGAAATAAAAAGGCTGTCCGCAAAAATTAAAGAAAAAGGATATACCCTGATTCCGCTGAAGATCTATTTCAAAAATGATAAAATAAAAGTTCTCATCGGTTTAGGTAAGGGTAAAAAACTTTATGATAAGCGGGAAACAATCAAACAAAGAGATGTAAAACGGGATTTGGACAGGGAAAGAAAAAAATATTCCAGTTCATGAACCCATTGACTTTAGGGCACTTGTTATTATATTAAAGCCCGTCACTTGATCTTTTACAATTTGGGGGCGAAATGGTTTCGACGGAGATTTTGACGCCCATGGTAGCATACCGAGTCGTTTGTCAGCTCGTAAACTTGGCAAAGCTTAAATATAATCGCAGACGATTATGACTACGCTGTAGCTGCTTAAGGCAGCTTCCGTCCTCCTGAAATCCCTCTTGCAGATTCAGGTCAGGGCGTCGACTTTGCAAGACCGCTTTCAGGATTTCCTGAGTTCTGAAAGTTGAATTTTTCAGGATACACCGGGTCGTATCCATCCTGAAGGAGCCTACCCGGCTAATTATAAAGTTCAGGATAAGTATGTAGAAGCCTGGGTTGATTGTTTTCGGACGCGGGTTCAACTCCCGCCGCCTCCACCATTTTTTATCCGTAATTTCAATTACTTAACCTCTTTTTTTTAGATCCGAAATG
>JAKSAU010000220.1 GCA_022361535.1 Desulfobacterales bacterium | reverse complement strand
TTGCCGGGCCAAACACATTATCGACTTCCCGCCACCGCCAAATGGCTTATGAAGATGCTTTGAGCAAACACGGAATAGAGATACATGCAGATTACATTGTCAACTGCAAGGGATTTGCCCCAAAACATGGGATTTCACCAACCAGGCATTTGCTGGGTCTTGATAAACGGCCTGATGCCATTTTCGCAACGAATGATGGAGTAGCTATCGGTGCTATGTTTGTTGTTAAAGAAGCTGGAATAAAAATTCCACAGGATATCTCTATTATTGGCTTTGATGATGATCCGCATTCTTGTTATTTTAAACCGTCGTTGTCAACGGTTTGGCAACCAACTTATGAGCTGGGTATGCTTTCTGCTCGCTTGCTGATGAAACGCATCAATTCAAAAGCAAACGATCCAAAATTTAGAGTTGAGACTTTATTTCCTGAATTAATTATAAGAGGTTCATCATTGTAATGTTAACCAGCTTTTAAATTAATTCGATGTGAAGCTGGCTTATTTTTTTCAATCGGTCAGTATCTATTTCAACTCCAAAACCAGGAGCTGGATTTAATGAATAATAACCCTTTCCATCTTTATGGGTTGGTGAACTAATTAAGCATTCCATATAGTCTTTAGAGTCTTCTTCCTTTTCAATTGCCTCAACCCAAACAGCTCCGGCACCAATTGCTATCTGCTGCCAGGCACAGCATGCAGGGCCGGCAAGGCTGTCGTCTCCAATCATTACTTTAGCTCCTTTTGCCTGCACTTTATTGGCTAGTTGGGCAGTATGCGTAAAACTTCCCATGGTTGAAGGATGCAAATTGAAAATGCGTCCCATTGCAGGATCGATTTTTTCAATACCTTCCCACGATGGGCGCATGGGATGATCAGGAATAAGGGCCAGCTTTTCCATCATTCCCTGAAGTTCGACCCATTGTTTTATTGTAAGTGGAGCCGGATCTTCAATCCCATACAATCCATTCTTCTCAAATTCTGAAAGTATGCCGGCCAGTTCTTTTAACGATTTCCAGTTTTTATAACCCCTGTTTGGGTCAGAAATAATAACTGAATTTTTCCCTAAAACTTCAGCAATTGTTTTCAGTAGTTTTGAATCCAGGTCTTTATCGCCATACATTTTGAATTTCAGATGATGCGATAAGTTTTGTTCAATACTCTTTTCGGCCTCTTTTCTAACTTTATCAATGTCTTTGTCAAGAATGCAATATAAACCAGGTACAGCTTTGCGATGCTTTAAATTAAGCAGCTCAACAGCTGGTTTGTTTTGCAATCGGCCAGCAAGGTCAAGTAATCCCATTCCAACAAATTCCAGTTCCTTTATTGTTGTGGTAGTTCCCTTCTTTTGTTG
>JAKSAU010000069.1 GCA_022361535.1 Desulfobacterales bacterium | reverse complement strand
AGACGGTCGGTCAGGGCCCGGTCTACGTTATAGCTGCGCAAGGTTTCGATGCGCTGTTCGACCAGCATTTCCACCACGCCGCTGGCCGCCACATCGTCATAATAATGTCCGCCGTTCCAGCCTGGGCATTGGGCGAACTGCTCTTCCAGGGCGGTCACGGTTGCAGACCTGGGAATCTCCTTTAACAGGGCGATTTCCCCGAAAAAATCACCGGGTTCCAGAACCCCGGCAGCGGTTTGCCCGCCTTTTTCATCCGTCATTGACACATCCACCTTTCCTTTCCGGATGACATAGAACTTGTCTCCCACGTCTCCCTGGCGGATAATCACCCGGCCGGCCGGGAATTTTTCAACTTCCATTTTTTGGGCGACTTCCGTCAATGCGGCCGGCGTGTTCCTTGCAAACACGTCGCATTTAACCAGGAACTCACAGATTTCCAGGGACCGGTCCACCTGGACGTCAGATGCAATGGCCCCGTCCACCATGTTGATGATCCGGTCGGCAATGTCCAGTATCCGGTTGTCATGGGTCACCAGCAGAATGGCGGCATTGTCCTCCCGGGCCAATTGCCTGAACAGATTGACCACCTGACGGCCGGTGTCCTTATCCAGGGCCGCCGTAGGCTCGTCCGCCAGGATCAGGCGCGGGCGGTGCACGATACCCCTGGCCACGGCAACACGCTGGCGCTGCCCCCCGGAAAGGGCTTCGGGTTTGTATTTCAGCCGATGTTCAAGCCCCACCTTTTCCAAGATGTCCACGGCCATGGCCTGACGGGCCCTGACCGGGACGTCTGAATACCTGAGGGCCAGCTTGACGTTCTGGACGGCTGTCAGGGAATCGAACAGGTTATGGGCCTGGAAGATGAATCCCACCTTCCGCCGCACCCGCACCAGGCCTTTGGCGGAAAGGCCTGCCAATTCATTGCCCAGTACGACCAGCGATCCCTCCTGCACGGAACGCAGGGCCCCCACCAGGGTCAGCAGGGTGGTTTTTCCGGACCCGGAAGGACCGGTCATGATAACGATCCGGCCGGGCTGAATGTCCAGGTTGATGTCAAAGAGTACCTGTTTCCGGTTGGCCCGAACCCCGAAGGAATGGTTGAGTTCCCGGATTTTTATGGCAGCCCCGGGGGGTGGTATTGTCATGTTCATCCAAATACCTCTGCCGGGTCCATGCGGATGACCTTGCGGGCTGCCAGAAATGCGGACATTACGCACATGGCCAGGGTGAGGGCAAAAATCCAGGACGCCCTGTAAACGGTGACGGTCATCCAGATCCCGGTCAAATTCTGGAGCAGGGTGTAAAAGGCAAAACTGGCCAAAAGGCCGGGACCAAACGAAACCAGAGCCAGGTAGACGCCCTGGGCCATGACGGTTCGGATCAGGAATCCGTT
>JAKSAU010000925.1 GCA_022361535.1 Desulfobacterales bacterium | reverse complement strand
GTTAACGTAAAAATACTTCCTTTTGGTGAATTATCCGATACCGTTATTTTCCAACCATGCCTGTCTACTATTTTCTTCACGTAGTCGAGCCCAAGCCCAAACCCTTTTACATCATGAATATTTCCAGTTGGAATCCTGAAGAAACGCCCGAATATTTTCTTCCGATATTCAGAAGGAATGCCAATTCCATTATCAGCAAACTTAATAAAAATGTGCTTCTTATCTTGACTAACACTCACCTCAACATGAGGATCTGTATCGCAATATTTTAAAGCATTATCTAAAATATTGAAAATGACATTGGAAAAATGAAGCTTATCAGCCAGTATTGTCACATCATCATTCGTTCCAGCAAACTGAATGTTGTATTGATGTCCGTTCAGGCTGGTTTTAAATTCCTCTATAGTTTTTTGAATGAACTCATTCAGGCAAATATCCTCTTTGCTAAGCTCAAGTTTTTTCTTTTCGATAGTGGCCATCTGAAGCACTTTCTCGACCTGAGAAGTAAGTCTTTGAGTTTGCTCATTTATAATTTTTGAATAATCTGAAAGCCTTTTAGGGTGCTCAGCAATTTTAGGATCAGATAGTACCTTTGCCGATAAATCAATGGATGCAATTGGTGTTTTAAATTCGTGGGTCAGGTTATTTATAAAATTCTTCTGTACTTCACTTAATCGTCGTTGCTTTAAAATTACATTAATCGTATAGCCAAAGAACATAATGATAATGAATAAGAACCCGGTTATATAATACCAGGCTTTGACTTGCGAACTGTAAAATTTGGAGCGGTTTGGAAAGGATACCCCAAAATAGTAAGTATACTTTTTACAGGGTGGTAAATGACAAGCGTTAATTTTCTCTTTCTTCTTGATTTTATAATGTTCCTCAAAAACAGCTTCTTCTGTATCGCATTCGGTTTGAATCTTTTCTTTTTTAATTACATTTAACAAGCTGTCGCTTTCCTCTTCTCTCAGGTGTTTCCCAAAAACCATTTTTTCGCTATTGCAATCGTAAATAGCGTATTCAAAATCAACTTGCAAATTTTGTTTCTTAAATTCTT
>JAKSAU010000034.1 GCA_022361535.1 Desulfobacterales bacterium | reverse complement strand
TATAGCCCACCGGTGAGAGGTGGTAGAGTTGCGAGAACCGATCCCTGGACGTTTCCACGATCTCCTGGGCGTTCCGAAGCTCCTGGTTCTGAATTTCCAGCTCAACCTGGTAGGTTCGCAGCTCGTCGATCAGGGCATCTTTATCCTGTTCATTAAACGCCGACATATCCACATGCCTGCTTTTTACCACGGATTCCGCCTGCCTGCGCAGCTTTTGTTCCGCGAGTTCATATTCCCGGACTTTTTTTTCAAGTTCTTTATAGGACGGTTTGTTGCTCATATTTTTTCTCACCGGCAGTTGTTTCGCTCCTCTTGCCTGCTGTGTCTGTTCAGACCCGTTTTAACCGGTCCAGTTCCGTGTAAGTCGTATCAAGCACTTCGGCATAGGTTTTTATCTGCTCTTTCATAAAGTGATTTTCATCCTGTAAAAACTGCAGCCGGTTCATCAGCTTCGTGTTGTTCTGTATAATCCCGGCCTTGTTCAGTGTCAGTTCGGACATTTTCCCCACCAGCTCATGGCCGTACTTCTTCGAATCTGTCAATTGGTTTTTCAGCTCAACGATATTTTTTTCAAGTGTGACATTCAGCTCCTGTAGTGCCAGGGTTCTTTCATTTACACGATTCTCAAGATCGAGATTCAGCATCTCCAGGTCTGCCTGGGTCTGTTTATGGTCTTCGATTTCGATTAACAGATCATGGTAGGCGTTGTTGAGACGGTCGCTCAACGCGTTGATAGTGTTCGCCACCAGATCGATCTCATCCTGTTTCCCCCTTGACGCGACGTGGAACTTCCCCGATTCCAGGTCTTCCCGCCGGATCCGGGAAAGCCGGATCGCCAACGTTACAACCGGCTTTGTGATCAAAAAGTGGAAGACGACGAGTAATATCCCGGATAATAACATGTTTCGGATCACCCCTGAAAGGAAAACGATGACAGCCCTTTCGTAAAAACCTGTCAGCCATATATCCTGATCCACTTTGATCCGCATTTTACCGACAAATGCGC
>JAKSAU010000349.1 GCA_022361535.1 Desulfobacterales bacterium | reverse complement strand
GCCAAAACCGCACAGGCTATCAAATCCTGGGCATGGGCAGGAAAGAGCCTGCCTGAACTTGGGATGCCCACCTTGTGACCTGCTCTTCCCAAACGCTGAACTGCCGATGAGACCGAAAACGGTGACTGGACCATTATGACTTCGTCCAGGTCACCGATATCAATCCCCATTTCCAGGGAACTCGTTGCGACAATGGCTTTGAGTCCTCCGGATCTAAGTTTGTCCTCCACATCTTTTCGCAAATCTTTTGACAGGGAACCGTGGTGGGCATAGGCGACAAGGCTTTCTGATGCCCGGTTAACCTTATAGGCCAGTTTTTCGCACAAACGCCTGCCGTTGGTAAACAACAGGGTGGCCCTGTTCTGCGCAATCCGCTGCCTGAAAGATTCGGCCAGCAGATCCCAGACAGAATAGTCTTCATCCTCGTCAAGCGCTTCAGGCGCAGGCCGCTCTGGAAATTCTACGGTTAATTGATATTCTTTTTGAATCGTTGAAGCAACCTGGGCCACCGTCCGCGGCACATAGACCGGATCATGGCACGAGCCTGTCATGGAAAATCCACCGATAAACCTGGCAATGGTATCAGGATCTGCCAACGTGGCGGACAAGGCAATACGCTGAAACTCTCCAGACAAGCGAACCAGCCGGTCCACTGCCGACATCAGGTGTACCCCCCGTTTGCTCCCGGCACAGGCATGAATTTCATCCAGTATAACTGTCTTAAGATCTCCCAGGATAAGCTGCCCTGACTTGGAACTGAGTAAAAGATTCAAACTTTCCGGGGTGGTGATAAGGATATCCGGGGGATATCGAAGCATCTTACGCCGGTCCTTTTGGGGGGTGTCGCCGCTTCGGGTCAGCACCTGTATGTCCGGGAAAGAAAAGCCCTGGGCCATGAAACCCTCACGGATTTGTGCCAACGGCTGTACCAGGTTCTGCCGGATGTCCGTATTTAATGCTTTAAGCGGCGAGATATAAAGCACCCTTACCCTGCCGCCGGACCAGGCCCGGGTTGCCAGCTGGTTAATGGCCCATAAAAATGCCGTCAGGGTCTT
>JAKSAU010000902.1 GCA_022361535.1 Desulfobacterales bacterium | reverse complement strand
TTAATAGATGTCAAGGAAACAAGAAAAAGCTTTCCTTCTTGAAACACGGAGTATCCACAGAGAGCCTATCATTGTGCGCGTAACCATCTGTTTCGTTAACATATTTTCCAGTAAGATAGATTCTATTAAAGTTGACCAAGAGGATAAACTTACCTTTTTTTGAATCAATTTCAGTAAGCGCTTGTTACTAATACTTATTGTCCGTTCGGAATGCCAGCTATAGCCATAAAAAGGTTTTTTTCGTGCCAAAATTTTATTTTAATATCATCTGATTGAACAAGTGTTTCTTTTAGGTCCAAAAGGTCGCCTGTTGATTTTGTCTGGTAAAGTGTACATATATCTCCGGAAGGTGTTAAGAATTTTAATTGCACTGCTAAGTTACCGCTGATCGAACAGTAACGGGCACCTATAAATTCCAAATCCAGGATTTTGGCGATTTCCGGTAAAACAGGTGAAAAATCAAGGTTGGTCATCAACCCTCCCAGTGCATTGACCTCAATTCCCGTGAAATCAGGAACAAGCATTTTTTTATGATTCATCGTGACTTCCTTAATAACTGATGACTGAACAATGCTGCTTGATAAATTACTCTGTGATAGATTTTGCCATGCCATAAAACTTACTACGATCAAAAAGCAAGTAACCATGGTTGCAACTTGAGGAAATGATGTTAAACCAATCCGTTCAAAAAACATGTACAAGCGATTAGTTTTGCCCGCAAGATTTTCTGGATATGTAACATCAGCTTGTTCTATTACATTTTTTAGTTTTGTAATTGAATCGTTTGAAAGCGTTTTATTGGCATAGTATGCTTTGAGCCTTTTATCCAGATCTTCTTCATTCATGGCTCCTCCTTAGTTTTTCTTCTCTTTGACTCAATAGTGAAGCCAACTTCTTTCGCGCCCGGTGGATATGGCTTAAGACTGTATTTCTAGGGGCATCTATCAGTTGTGAGATCTCTTGGGCTGTATACCCTTCAACTACTGATAAATATAAAGCCTCCCTTTGGTCATGTCTAATCCTTGAAAGTGCCCAATCAAGCGCTTCCATATTTGCAATGTCCGTTTCCGTATCCCGTTTAACAGACCAATCCATAGATCTTTTCTTACCTTTGTCTTCTTCAACAGAGTGGATATGCAGCTTTTTAGAATGCCTGTACAAATCTATAAATCTATTCCGGATGATGGTAAAAAATAATCCTTTACTCCAATTTTTTTTGTTACTTACAATCTTCATACAAGCATCCTGAACCAAATCTTCAGATAAAGATTCATCATGACTTAGAGAGAGGGCATAGCGAAAACCTCTGTGGAGTAAATCCTCTAAATCAACCAGTTCCCTCTGTCCTTTTTTCATATCTGATTCCTGATCAGGAAATTGTCGTTTAAATTCCGACTCGCTTTTCCTTAAGTTTATAACGATTGGCATGCTAATTTGATTGCAAAAAAAATAAGACGTTGCACGATTAAATGATTCTAACACGATCACGGCTTTTTTACCTACTAAAAGCATTTGAAATTATTATTTTTTTTACCATTTATGATCTAATGGTCACGTTACTTTACAAAATGAAAAATCATCATTGCATCTACCCTAAAATAGCTTTGATACAATGATGATTTTTTTTAAGATGACGCGTTTAGACCCTATCGCTTGGTTGATAGGGGCTAAATACCTTAATTGTATTTTTAGGTTCAAGCCTTATAACTGTGTGGCGATATTCTGAAAACCAGAGGCCAATTTTATCGTTATCTGAGGCCATTATTTGCCCAAATGTAACACTTGTTTCCCCAATTGCCATTAGGTTGGATATCTTTTTTCTGACTTGATCCTCTGATTCAATTCTATGCCAGAATTTAGAATCAAGTGAATAATTAGAATCAATAGCAATAACAGCATATGGCAGGTTTGATCTTCCAGTATAGTAATAGTGATAACCTGAAGGTAACTGGTCCTGCTTGAACATCAATTCAACAGCCGGATCTTCATAAATTTTTGCATAATCAAAAGTTTTTGTTGCTAATGCAGTTTGAAAATAAAGTATTGAAAGTAACGCTGTCAAAAAACCAATTTTTATCCAACCAACAAACTGTCTTTGTTTAAACGAATTAATATTAATTATATTTTTCATGGTATCCTCCTGATTTTAACAGTTGGAACACACGATTGTTTTGATGCGGTGGTGTCCCTTTTGATAGTGAAACGATTGGGAACACATTTTGATTGCAATATTTTTTCAACTTAAGAATAGTTTAGAATAGGACACCCTGAATAAAAGCGAACTTACCTGTTATTATAAAAGACTGAAAGCTTGCTACCGTCCGATTCTTTTAAACATGTAACAACGTCTTTAAATAGTTAATTCTTCGTTCCTTTAAACATCTGTCTCAGGATAAACTGTTCTACCTTTCATGGGCAGGTAATATTATCCGTATTCCTGAGCAGTTCTTTATACGATTTTTACTTTAAGCAAGTTGCTCTACAACGCTCTGTTACCGCAGACAACCAACGCTATGAAAAATATCCTTTCATTTTTCTATATTTGAGAATAAGTTGATCAAATATAACTATAAAAACAATACTCGTAAAATTCCAAATGACAAACAAGCCTAAGTTTTCAACCACTGTTTTAGCAACACTACTGGTTTTTATTTTATGCGCTTCAGCACATGGAATGAACTTGTTAACTTGTGATGAACCACCCATGAATTATTTAGTAGATGGGAAAGTCACAGGTATTGTAACTGATATTGTAAAAGAAATTTCAACTCAAACCGGCGCAGATGACAAAATAAAACTTTTACCATGGGCCCGAGCGTATGCGATTGGATTGAATGAAGCCAACATTGTCCTTTTCACGGCAGCCCGAACCCAGAAGCGTGAAAAACTGTTCCATTGGGTTGGACCTGTTATCAAAAAACGCTGGGTTCTATTTGCAAGACAAGATTCAAATATCACAATTGAAAAGATGGACGATGCCAAAAAAGTCAACTTTATTGGCGTAATGAGAAAAGATGCCAGAGAATCTTTTTTAAAAACAAAGGGGTTTGAAAACCTTTACTTATTAAACAGTCATGATTTAGCGCTTAAAATGCTTATCTTTAAAAGAATTGATTTATTTGCATCTTCCGATATCGAACTTCTAATCTTATCCCAAAAACTGAATATCCGCCAAAGCCAAGTCAAAAACGCTTGCACGTTAAAAAACATTGAAAGTTATATACTGATTTCAAAAGCCACGCCAAAGCATACTGTTAGACTATGGCAAAACACATTTGAGAAAATAAAAGAGGATGGAACTTTTTCCAAAATTGGTGAAAAATGGGCGCGTGCCCTTAATATACCGTTAACCGGAGAAAATGGTGTGATGGAAATTTCAAACCTGAATTAATTTTGCTATTGCTCACCTTCCGCAGCCGCCGCCTCGGTCTCGGGATAAACCATCTTACCAGTCATGGACAAGTCATACCCACCATATTTTTCAGCAGTTCTCTGTATGACTTTTCCTTTAAGCAAAGACAAGAAAAGCTGGATGCCCTGATCGAAAAAACGGTCTTTGTTTATAAGCAGGTCAAAGCGTTCCCAGTTAAGCGGGATAAAATCCAAATCAAGGGTGTTGGCTACAGCGCGAATGCCAGGGCCTGCATGAGCCTCTCCTGAAAGTATGGCCAAACCGACATCAATGTGTTTGGATACACAGTTTTCATATCCTTTTATGGATTCTGAATTGATGCCCTGTTTTTTCATTTCCCTGTCCAGAAGCTGGCGGGTGCCGGTACCAAGTCGGCGGTTGACCATTGTAAGGCCTTTTTGGGCTAGATCTTTTACTGATGTAATCTCTTCAGGGTTTCCTTTTTGAATCATAAGGCCCTGCTCTCTTAAACAGAGGTTAACTACGGCAGGTGCCTGGATCATCTCATCCTTTATAAAAGGGAAATTATATTCTTTATTATCTGCAACAAGGTGGGAAGCGGCAATGTGGCAAAGGTTCATGCGCAACGCTTTGAGCCCGCCCATACTGCCGGTAAGGCCGAACATGGCCAGGTGTTCCTTGTGTTTCAGGTTAAATGTGGTAATCAGCGCATCCAAGAGCAGATCATTGGACCCGGAAATAAGTACAAGGCCATGATAGGGAGGTAAGTGGGCTACTTCAGGATAGTTTTCTGTGCCGGTCTCCACCCACTGCCGTACAAGATCTAAGGGAAACAGCCATTTGCCAGTAACCTTGGATGCAGGAAGCCCTTTTTCAGCAATCAGGGAATATACCATCTTCTCGTTGACATTGAGGTATTTGGCTACCTGCTTAGTGGTGAGCATTTCATCCATTATCCACTTCCTTTCAATTACCTTCGCTTTTATTTAAACGCTTACTGCCTCCATAACCCTGGCAACCACTTCTGCCGGCTGCATCTGACCGCAGTCTATTTTAATATCGCAAAATTTATCATACAAGGGCGTCCGCTCTTTGTAAAGATCGTCCACTCCTCGCCCAGGGTCAATAGCAACACCTCTGGCCTCAAGATCTGACAACCGGGTCAAAAGTACTGGCAAATCAACAGACAAATAAACAATTGTGGAGGTTTTTGCCAAGTGGTTCATGGCATGTTCGCGATAAATTACAGAGCCGCCCGTGGCGATCACCTGGCGAGAACAATTGAGACTGAGCAGGTGTTTGGCTTCAATATTTAGGAATTCGGTTAGGCCTTTGGCCTCAATGATTTGAGCAAGAGTCATCTTTTCCTTGGTCTGGATCAGGATGTCCGTATCCTGGAATGCATATCCCATTTTCTTTGCCAGCAACACCCCTACCGTACTTTTACCCACGGCAGGCATTCCTATCAAAGCCAAATTTTCTTTTGTTTTCATCAATTTTTCCCACAATTTTTAAAACAATTCATTATTCCCGCTCTGGTTTCTTTAAAAAATAGAAATACATACCTTTCCCTCCCATTGCAAGTTGAAAATAATTGCCTAAATCCTCTCTGCCAGATCATGAATGTTAACCCACGCTTGCCTTGACTTTGGAACGACCACACCTTATCCTTATTTCATTTTACAGCTTAAACTATAAATGAATAAAAAATGGCACCCCAGATACTCTTGATTGTTGGTAAATCCAACTCCGGCAAAACCACACTGGTTGAAAAACTGATCCGGGAATTAAACGCCCGAAAATATATTGTGGGGTCTGTAAAGCACACCCATGATAGGTTTGACTTTGATAAAAAAGGCAAGGACAGTTGGCGCCACAAAAATGCGGGTGCCACAGCAACCCTTGTGGTTACCGATTCCCGGGTTGCCATGGTTAAAGACGACCAAAGATCCAATGTGGAGAAAATATCCGATTACCTTGGGGACTCGGATATCATCATAGCAGAAGGGTTTAAAACCCTTGCCCTGCCAAAAATAGAGATTTTCAGAAAAGACAGCCCCCATGACTCTCCTTTGTGTCTTGATGACCCAAATCTTGTGGCCTTTGTCACTGATGTGGAAATTAATCCGGAGGTGTCGGTATTCGGTCTTGAAGATATCACTGAGCTGGCCGATATGATTGAAGCACGCTACCTGTCCAAAGCACCTGTTAAAGAAAGGGTTGAATGAAAATCAATGGATTCATTTTAACTATCTTAAGCCTTGCGTTTGGCGTGGTTTCCGCTATGGCTGCCCAGCCCCATTGCATACAGACCTTTGAAAATGGCACTATTAATTGGAGTACCGGCAAGGTAGTCGTAACAGGCAAGGCTGCCCCTGAAACCGATACCGAGGGCAAAGCAATCGCCGTACCTGGATCAGCCAGGGCTGATGCCATCAGGAACACCATCTCCATTTTAAAACAGATCAGCATATCCCCGGGTCTCACCGTAGGGGACTATGCTTCAAACCATGATATTATCCTGGCTGGTATTGAAAAAACCGCCCAGGATGCAGTGATAACCCGCCAGCTTTATACCTCTGCTTTAGATGTTGAGGTTTTTATGGAAGCCCCTATTTTCGGAGGATTTCTCCAATTGGTCCTGCCAGACCATATCCGACAGATCCCCAAAATTTCCCAACTGAAAACGGATGGGGAAACTAAAACCAAACAGCCGGCCCAGGTTCCAGTAAACCATATTCCCTACACAGGGCTCATTGTTGATGCCAGGGAACTTGCGTTAGACCCCATACTTTATCCCACCATTGTCAGCGAACAGGGCAAAGAGATTTACTCGTCCTTGTTTGTTAGTCGCGAATTTGCCGTTCAATACGGGGTCTGCACCTATTTATGTGATATGACCACAGCCCTTTCCATTCGAAGGACCGGCTCCAATCCACTAGTGTTCAAAGCGCTGCGCAAAGCAGGGGATAAAACAGGGGCCATTGTGGTGAGTATGGCAGATGCCAAGACCCTGGAAAAGGCCACGGAACGCCATAAATTCTTAAAAGAATGCAGGGTAATTATTGTGATAGACCGGTTTGCCGGAGAAAACCCTAAGCCGTCTCAATAAGCGCATTATCGATCAATCTTGATTTTCCCACCTGAACGGCCAATGCAAGCACTGTTGTCTTTTGCACCTCATCCACCGGTACCAAAGTAACAGGATCACAAAACTCGATATAATCAACTTTTGTATGGTCAAATGAATGGATAAATTCCTCCATCTCTTCTACCAAAGCCTTGGCAGATGTCTGGCCTTGGGCCACCTTTTCCTTTGCCATTTTAACAGCTCTTGAAAGGCATAACGCTGATTCACGCTGTTCTTCAGTCAGGTAGGCATTCCTGGAACTCATGGCAAGGCCATCTGATTCCCTGATAATATCACCGCCGATGATCTCTATGTTGAAATCCAGGTCCTGGACCAATTGCCTTATCACCTGGAGCTGCTGGTAATCTTTTTTACCGAAAACCGCTACATCCGGCATAACTATGTTGAATAGTTTTGTGACTACGGTGGCCACCCCACCGAAATGGACGGGTCGGGATTTGCCGCACAGATAATTGGGCAGATGGTCCAGAGCCACACGGGTCTGATAGTTTTCCCCATACATCTCGTTGTTGTTTGGTAGAAACACCGCTGTTACACCTGCCTTACGGGCCAGGTCCAGATCATTTTCAATATCCCGGGGATAGGCGTCCAGATCCTCGTTGGGGGCAAACTGGGTAGGGTTTACAAAAATACTGAGTACCAATTCGTCGCAAAGGGGTTTGCCTTTTTCCAGCAGCGAAACATGACCCTGGTGAAGATACCCCATGGTTGGCACGAAACTGATGGTTTTACCTTCTCTTTTCTTACCGGTTGACCATGCCTGCATTTCGGCTTTTGTCTTTAAAATATCCACTATTTTTCAAGTTCCTCTTTTACGGCAATGCCCATGTCCAAAATCGTATAGGGTTTTTTTACAAAACTCCCAGCTCCAAGCTCCTGGGCCTTTAATACATCTTCTGATTCCGAATGTCCACTTGCAATAATGGCTTTCTGATCCGGGTAGACTTCCTTGATCAGTTCATAGGTCTCAAGGCCGGAAATGGCCGGTGCCATGATCATATCCAGTACCAGAAGATCGGCAGGTGTTTGCTTAACAAATTCCAAAGCAGCTATTCCGTCTGCAACGGTAAATACTTTATATCCAAGATTCTTGAGTATGGTGGATGCAATTTTCCGCTGACTGGCCAGATCATCCACCACAAGCAGCACTTCACCGTTTCCTTTGATCTCTTCAACCGAACCCGGATCATCAGGTTTGGGCAGTTCTGCGCGTATGGCAGGGAAAAACAGGTTAAACCGCGTACCGTTTTCATGGGAATCCACACGGATCACCCCCCTATGATCCTGGACGGTATTATGAACCACAGTTAACCCCAGTCCGGTTCCGGACTTTCCCATTTCTTTCTGGGTAAAAAAGGGATCGAAAATTTTGTCCAGGCAGCTTTCCGGGATACCGGAACCATTATCTGATACTTCAAGTAAAACGTATTCGCCTTGGGTCAGGTCTTGGTTTTGTTCATCATCGTGGGAGCCGTCCACATAAAAGTTAGATGTGGATAGGACAACTTTACCGTTTTCTTTGGGCCCGGTTTCTTCGACAGCATTGAGCATCAGGTTCATTATTGCTTTTTCAATATGGATATAGGACCCGCTGATGTTCAACAATTCAGGCTCCATGGTCACTTCAATGTCAACCTGACTGTAAGATAGCCTGGTTTTTTGAAACTCAGGGGCAGACATATACCGTTCAATCACCGTGTTGATGTTAAGGATCTGCTTGTCCGCCTTAATCCCACGTGAAATGGTAAGAAGGTCACTGACCACAGAAGAGGCTTTTCTCCCTGAATCCTTTATCATGCTCAAGCCTTGTTTCACCTTGGGCTCCAGGTTTTCATCCATCAAAAGGACCTCAGGGTAAGTGGCGATCCCGGACAGGATATTGTTCAGGTCATGGGCAACGCTTCCGGCAAGTATCCCTAAGTTCTTTAATTTCTCCGACCGGTCCAGTTTTTCTTCAAGCCGCCGTTCTTTGCGTCCTTGTTTTTTCTGTTCCGATATATCCCGTATAACGCCATGGAATGCATCCTGGCAACTGCCGTGTATCGGAGTCACCGCAATCTCAACTGCAAGAAAATCGTTTTCTGCTCTTTGAATTACGGTCTCCATGGAAAAGGCACTGTTTTTATCGCGCACCAAAGAAGTGAACCTGCGCTGCTCTTCCTGGGATAACAATTGGGTAATCGGGATGTGCATAAGATCTTGTGCTTCCCGACCCGCAAGGTCTTTGACAGCCCCGCAAACCCCTGTGATATTTAGCTGGGAATCCAAGGTCCACATTAACTCCCGGGAATGGGAGACCAGGCTTCTGAATTCTTCAGTACAGGTATCGACCTGCTTCACCCACAAGAAAAGCAACCCAAGGCAAAATCCATTGATCGCTATAAAAAGGAAAAAGGCAAGAATGTTTGTTTCCCGTGGCAGCAGGAAATAAGAAAGCGCCAAAATAAAAACCAGGCCAGCCCAGACCTGTGCCAGGCGCTTAATTCTGCCGGACAATTGTCTGTACCTGGGAAAACTCAATGAGTTTTTTCTTTTATCCATGGTCTGCGCCAATCCGGGTATCGTTCATTGACTTCTTACGGGTTACAGGTTATGTGGGATTGTACCGAATTAACGTGAAAATGCAATACTATTACAAGGAAAGACCATGAATTCCTATACACCAACCAGAGATGACGCGTTAGCCCTTCTTAAAAAATACAACTCAAAAGACGGCCTCATCCGCCATGCCTTAAGTGTTGAATCTGTAATGGCCCATTTTGCAAGGCTGTTCAACGAGGAAGATGTGGAAAAATGGCAGGTAATCGGTCTGGTGCACGACCTTGACTATGAAATGTACCCGGATGAACATTGTGTAAAGTGTGTGGAGCTGTTTGAAGCCCACAACTGGCCCCAGGAGTATATCCGGGCAGTGATCAGCCATGGCTGGGGTATCTGCAGTGATGTGGAACCCAAGACCCGGCTTGAAAAAACCTTGTATGCCATTGACGAGCTAACAGGGCTTGTCGCAAGCGCAGCTTTAGTCAGACCTTCCAAAAGCATCCTGGATATCAAAGCCAAATCCGTGAAGAAAAAATTCAAGGACAAGCGGTTTGCCGCTGCTGTTGATAGGAGCGTGATCCTCAAAGGGGCAGAAATGCTTGACATGGACTTAAGCCAACTGATTACTGAAACAATTATGGGCATGCGCCCTGTGGCTGACGAAATCGGTTTAAAAGGAAATCTCTGATCTAAAATCAGGGGCTGTCAAAACCCTGACAGCCCCTTGTTGGTACCCCTGCACTTTTTTCCCCCTCAATTCAATCCCGGTTTACGGCAAAATCACCCCAATCCACTGTAAACAAACAACATTTCGGCACAAGCCTTCTAATTGGCACATCTATTGCTTCTTATCCTTTTATACAATTTGTACTTTAGTTAAAAGGAAGACCCATGAAGCAGACCTTTGATAAATTCAGCCATACCCTGTCGGCAATTTTCGGCCTGGTATTCGGTACCTCTATTCAGAAAGCCGAAGCCCATAACAAGCTGACCCGCCACATTGTTGCCCTGAATAAAAAATCTTCATCCATGGAGATCATCAATGAGGTGGCAGACTGCCTCAAAGATATTCTGGGATACAGGCTATTTGCCTTTGTGGTAAAAAAAGAGGCAGGTGTGGATGTATGGCTGGACCCAAGGATGTACAAGTCTTCCATTGAAGATATTATCCTAAAAGACTTTCATATCAGCCGGTCTGCAGATTTAAACTATCTTAATCATAATTTTGAACAGGGCGAAATACAGGAAAAATTTGCCCTTGATACCCTGGTCCATTACGACCTTAAAGAAGACAATTGTTATTCAAGACTTTATATGATGCCGCAAAAAAAGATCACCCCGTTTCACGACGAAGTGGTCCGGCTTATCCTCCAGGGGTGTGCTGCGGCCTTGTCCAAACAAATTAAAATTGAAAATCTAAAAGATGCCGCTGTCATTGACGGATTGACCGGATGCTACAACCGCAGGGAATTTGAAAACCAGCTCAGGGGCCATGTGGCTGCAGCCAGCCGTCATAAAAACCCATTGTCCATCTTCATGTTTGATCTGGACCATTTTAAGACCATAAACGATACACACGGTCATTTAGGTGGTGACCAGGTGCTCAGGGAAATCAGCTTTTTGATCCGTGAAAACATGCGTAAGGAAGATGTGCTTGCCAGGTACGGCGGAGAAGAATTTATTGCCATTCTTCCTGAAACAGATAAAACGCGTGCCATGGAACTGGCAGACCGGCTCAGGGCAAAAATCGCATCTATCAGAATTCCGTTTAACGGGAAAACTATAAGGGTTACAGCTAGTTTTGGTGTGGCTGAACTTCAGCCCAATACAGATATATCAAGACTTATTGAAGATGCTGATACCATGCTGTACAAGGCTAAACTCAACGGTAGAAATACAGTCATGCCCGGCCTGATCAAGGTATGTCTGCCTGAAAATGAGACTCACAGAGCCAATGAGGCTGACTGTTTGTCAAACTAATTTGGCACCTTACCTGATATTTATTTAACACCCCAATTCAGGATGTGCCAACAATGTTGTCGCCACCAACTGCCTTTTAATCAAAAGCAGTTGGTGATCAGGCAGATTGTTTGACCACCATATCCGGTCGTCCCGTAAGCGTTCCTTTGATAATCCGCCCCATGAAAAAGGGGTCGCCGGTAGCAGTTTTCGGAATCTGGTCCCGGGTTTCGATGGTCACTCTGGTACAAGAGGTACCTGCCCGCTGGGCCTGCTCCCGAATCATCCTGGCAAGTTCATCCTTAGCAACCCGGTCAGCCTCCTGAAAATCTTTGACCTTGCGCTGTCTTTGTATTCCCTCGATGAAAAACCCGCCTTCTCCAGGCACAATTCGCAACTGCCGTTTAACCATCACCTTAGATGTTACAGCACCGATGGCATTTGCCACATCTGCATCTTCAGGCAGCACAGCTTCAGCTTCTAATGGGGTAACAGCACGGGGAAGAAAATATTTTATGGGTGCACCGATTCCGATGACAGGACGTTTCATCTCAAATCTCAACCTGTATTGGCTGTCTCCGCCTGTCATAAGGTTTTCAATTAACGCCTTGCAAACCGGGCAGGTATCCATGGCTTCAGGATCGGCCTCATCACTGAGTTGGCGTTTGAGCAATTCCAGGGTGAGCATACGTGTTCCTTTTTCCAGCAGCTCAGACACCATTTCATCCAAGTCTTTTCCGGATAAAAAGGCTAAAAACTTAGCATAATCTTGGGCGAATCCGGTATCCCATTTGACAAACTTTCCCTGAATATGAAGCAAATCAGTCAATGTCAAGCCGCAACGCTGGATCATAAAATTTTCTTCCAGGCGAGACAAAGGCAGACTATGTTCTGAGAGCACATCCGCTCTGACAGCCAATTCATCTATGGCCATGGGACGAGTCTTTAACAACGCCAGCACTTTCTCTTCCATGGGAGTGAGATCAAGCGTTCTTTTGGCGCCGGTATAGACCAATATCTGCATTTTACGAGTAGAAGAAGTATATCGGTTTAAACTGGCGCCCATATAATCAAGGGTGCTTTTAGCATCCGGGTATGTGTTCCCCAGCCAGGAAACCGGGGCAACCCGCCTGGGTCCTATGATAAACTCTCCTTTTTCAAAAGTAATGAGACTGTCACCGCCAAGTCCAGCCGTACGAATATCCAGGGCTTTGACATGGGTTCGCTGCCCGCCGACATTGGACCCTTCTTCATTCAGGCTTACCTGGTTGTCCAAAAGCCCAGCCGTATCTGTTGTGGTGCCGCCCATATCAACCACCAGGGCATTGGCAAGCCCTGTAAGATGCCGGGCTCCGGCCACAGATGCCGCAGGTCCTGACAGGATTGTTTCCACAGGTCTTTCCTTGGCCATATCCGCACTCATCAGTGTTCCATCGCCTTTTACTACGACAATGGGGGCCTTTATTGACACATCTGCCATTACGGTTTCAAGATCCAGTAAAAGGCTTGCCAGCCTTGGAATTATCCTGGCATTGAGCATCGCCGTCACAGCCCGGGTCTGGAAATTCAAGCTGTCAGACAATTCATGGCCGCAACTGACAAAAAGGCCGGTTTCTTTTTTAAGAATCTTTTTAACCTCAAGTTCATGAGCAGGGTTTACCGACCCGCCATACCCGGAAACGGCGAACGCTGTGACACCCTTGTTTTTTACCATTTTTTGAGCCACAGATTTAATCTGGTCAGGATCCAGACCAACCTTCTCAATGCCCATGATATCCAATTCTCCCTGGATCAGGGTCTTGGGCTCGTGGGGAATCTGTCCGTCCATGCCTGGCGGCGGCATCAAAAGCATCCCAACTGTTTGGCCCTCGTTTTCCACAATAGCATTGGTAGCAAGAGTGGTGGACAGGGCGACCAGTTCAACCCGCCCCAGCATATCCCGGTCAAGTTTTTTCAATGCCTTGCCAATACCAATGGTAAAATCCCATTTTGTGGTCAGGGACTTAGCCTTGCAAACCGTTGTATTGTCTTCAAGATTGTAAATTACCGCATCCGTATAAGTTCCGCCTGCATCAATGCCTAACCCAATATTGATGTACGCGCTTTCATCTATTGTATCACCTTCCAGTACAAGTTTCGGCAGGTCTTCCTGACCTTGATATCCCCTTGCCCAGACCGGGTGGGCAGACAATGAGGATCTGATGGCATCGAACCCAATCACCTGCTCCGGCGGCACCACAAGGATCTCATCATCTGATTTTGTTATGGTCAGCATCTTGGCAAGCAAACTATGGTTGCCTGGAATTTTTTCATACTCCCAGCCGTAAGTCTGAGCCATTTCTTTGGCATGGGCTTCATATTTGGGGGCCTGCTTGGCACCGGTTTCGATAAAGGCTGCCCGCTGGTAGTTTTTCTGCCATGAGTTGAAAAATTTAAATGTTGTATCTGCGGTTTCTTTGCCATGGGACTTTTCCAGGTCCTCGAATCGAATCTTTTCAGATCCCATCCATACCTGTTGTTTTCTTTGAGATATAGGCTCGGTGTTTTCTTCACACCACCCTGCAGACAAATAATAAGTGCCCGGATATTTTTTAAACTGTTCACGGTAGGCCTGGTCACCTCCTAAAAACATGGATATACAATCATGGACCTTAGGGATCACCAATGGAATATCCCCTGCCCGGACACCAATGGTGCCTTTGCCGCAAACCCCGTAACCGATAATAATCCGATCTCCGTCTTTTTTTTCGCAAATATGGTCAATGGTCTTCTGGAGCTTTTCCTTGAGCAGCTTTGGATTGTTGTGAAGGCCGGCTTCAAGAAACTTATATTCCAGGTCAATATCGTGTTTGCGGGCATGGGATTTGATATCAACGGCCAGGACAGCACAGGCAATTACATAGGTTTTTCTTTTCACTGGTGCACCATCTCTTTTAGGTTATTCAGTTTTCCTAAAATACACCCCAATACCTTTCTGTCAACCAAAAGTCACAGGACGAAACTAAAAACTAAATACTATATTGATCATTTAAGCCTATTCATTTTCCGGAACCAGAACAAAAACACCTTGGACTTTGGCATTATAGGCTTGAAAAATCTGGTCGTATCCATGTATACTTTCCAACAACAGTTCGCGCTTACCAAATTTTAAATGTTTCGTATATTTTCCGCATCCGGTGGACAAGGTATCTTATGGAAACAAAGCCAACTTACGAAAAATTGGAGCAGATGGTATCCCTGCTCCAAGACGAAATTTCAGATCTAAAAAAATTCAGGGAAAAATACCAAAACACAGAAGTCGGAAACTTATTGGAGAATAGTGACAAACGTTTTCGTGCTCTTATTGAAGAAGTGGCGGAAATATCCATCCAGGGATATGACGAGCAGCGCAAGGTTACATTTTGGAACAAAGCCAGCGAACAGCTTTACGGATATACTGAAGAAGAGGCGCTTGGAAGACGGCTTGAAGAACTGATCATCCCCGAACAAATGAAAGACGATGTGATACAATTTCACGGAGCGTGGGTTAAAGAAGGACAAAAAATACCATCAGCAGAAATTGTACTAAAACATAAATCAGGCAGTGAAGTTCCTGTTTTTTCATCCCATGTCATGCTTGAAACCGGGGGTGGAAAAGAAATGTTCTGTATTGATGTAGACCTTTCTGCCATCAAAAAATCGGAAACGGAAAAAGAGCGGCTCCAGGCCCAATTAAAACATGCCCAGAAAATGGAAGCCATCGGCACCCTGGCCGGTGGTATTGCCCATGATTTCAACAACATACTATTCTCTATCGGTGGACTATCAGAGCTCATTCTTGATGATTTGAATCCTAAAACCCCTGAACATGACACCATTGTGGGAATAATGGCAGCGGTCAAACGGGGTAGGGACCTGGTCAAGCAAATTCTTTCATTTAGCCGAAAGGTCGAACATAAAAAAGAAGAAGTTCGCCTTCAAAAAATCCTGGATGAAGTAATAAAACTATGTCGGTCCACCATCCCATCCAGTATACATTTGAACCAGGAAATCCAGAATGAAACCGGCTATATCATGGCAGATCCGGTTCAGTTGCACCAGGTTGCCATGAATCTTATTACCAATGCCTTTCAATCTCTTCCCAATAGACAGGGCAGCATATCTGTTTTTCTAACAGAAACCATGGTTGAAAAAAACGATCCTATTTATCCCGCTCTGATTCCCGGACCCTATGCTTTGCTAAAAATTTCAGATACAGGACAGGGAATTGAACCGGATATCATGGATAAAATTTTTGAACCCTATTTTACGACAAAAGGTAACAGCAAAGGAACAGGTCTTGGTTTATCAACAGTTTACCGCATCGTAAGAGATCACAATGGCGATGTCAGGGTTTCCAGTACCCCTGGCCAAGGATCAACCTTTGCGGTTTACCTGCCCGTTACCAGCTCACCCGGAAAGCCTCCCCAAATTAAACCCGATACCAGAGCCCGGGAAGGTACAGAGCGAATTCTCTTGATTGACGACGATCCTGCCATTACCTCAATAGAAAAACGCCTGCTTTCTCGCCTTGGATACAAGGTTACAGGCTTTGTCAGCAGTATTAAAGCCTTAGAAGCATTCAAGGCAGATCCAAATGCTTTTGACCTTGTCATCACCGACATGACCATGCCGCAGTTGACAGGGGACAGACTTTCTGAAGAAATTCTTGCTGTCCGGCCAAAGATTCCCATTATTATTTGTTCCGGGTATTCAGACCCGCTCAATCGTGACCATGCAGAAAAAATAGGAGTGAAAAGATTCCTGACAAAGCCTGTGTCAGGCTCCAAAATGGCTGAAAGCATCAGACAAATCCTGGATGATAGAACGTGATGGCACGATACGTTTAGTCTTCTTTGAATGAACAGGTAAGTTATGCATAAAGCACAGATTCGATCACTTTCAATTAAAACCCGGCCTAAAAACGTTTTCCTATCTGTCACGTCATGCTATAAAAGTTTAAATTTCTGATATGAATTATAAATCATCAACTGTACCGAATACAGTTTGAAGAATACACGATTAGGGATTGGGATGAACAATCGCATGGATAAAATTCTATTCGTCGATGATGATGCTAATTTACTGCAGCAACTCCAACGGCGCCTTCAAAAGCACTTTGCCATCGATACCGCTCCGGGTGGCCAGAAAGGCCTTGATACAATGACGGCAAAAGGACCTTACGCTGTTATCGTAACCGGATTGCATATGCCTGTTATGAATGGGTTCCAATTTGTTGAAAAGGCAAAACAAATCGCCCCTGCCAGTGTATTTATAATGCTAACAGCCCATGCAAAACTTGATGAGTCAATCAAGGCCTTGAATGAAGGAAGAATATTCAGGCTGTTGACCAAACCCTGCAAGATAAACGTGCTTGAAAAAACGTTACAGGATGGTATAGAGCTATTTCATAGAAATCAGATGGCCCGCATCCCCGCTCCGGAAGCCCCTTATCGAAAAAAAATACTCATCGTTGATGATGACCCAGAAATTCTAAGTATCTTTTCATCAGCAGTGAATGCCACAGGTCAATTTGATGTACTCACGGCCGAGAGTGGGAAAATAGCCATGGAGCTATTAAACTTCATAAAAATCAATATTACGGTGGTCGATAAAAGCATGCCGGAAACAGATGGTCTCCGCCTTTTGAGTGAAATTCGCAGACAGGATGCGAATATGATCTTATTTTTGATGGCCTGGAACACGGCTGATGATCTTAAGGGGACAGTACCGGATATCAACCTTAGCGGGATTTTTGAAAAACCCTTGGATATGCCTGCTGTTTTGTCCGACATCCAAAGCACGCTGCAGTCCGGTCCAACTGGTGCGATTAAAGGATTTAGTACGGTGGTCTTTCTTCAGATGATAGAAATGGAAGAAAAAACCTGTACTCTCCAGGTAAGGTCAGGCAACCGTACCGGATTTTTATACTTTAAAAAAGGCTGGCTTATCGCAGCCCAGACAGGCAAACTGAAAAACGAAGAAGCGGCTTACGAGATAATAAACTGGAAGGATGCGGCCATTGAAATCGACCATGAGGACCGAGACAGGGTTCCTGAAATCAATCGCCCCCTGATGCACATCCTGGTGGAAGCAGTACGGCGCAAGGATGAGACGGAGATAAAAATATGACGATGTTGCGGCATGCTTTTTCCCTGGAACGAAAGCCTGTGGCAGGGAGGTCATAAAAAATGGAAGATAAAACCGCAATTCCTAACATTGAAGCGCTGTTGGTAAAAGAAGGGTCAGTATCTTCCGATGAAATAGCCGAAGCAAGGAAAATACGGGAAACCAAGGTTGAACAATCAAAAAAACCTTTGGGCCTTATCTTTTTAGACCAAAAAAAACTAACTCAAGAACAATTGATGCGGCTGCTCTCTCTTCCGGTGATACAGGAGAAGGTTGGAAAACGGGCCGTTGAAAGACAAATGATAAGCCGTAACCAGCTTGAAGAATGTAAGGAGCAGGCCAAGCAAAAAGACTCAACCCTCAGCCGGGTTCTTTCTGACAAGGAATATCTTACAGATACGGATCGAAAAAAGCTCATCTATGAACAGTTAGACGGCCTTACCCTTGCCAAACAAGCTATAAAATACAAGCTGATCCAAGAGGCGGACCTTGATTCGGCATTGAAGCTAAAGCATTTCCAAAAATCAGTATGCGAAATTTTATACGACCAGAACCGAGTGACCCTGTCCGAGTTGAATCACGCCTTCCGCAAATTCAGCAGGGACCTGAAACTGGGCCAGATCCTGCTGCAGCAAGAGATGATCAGTGAAGCAGACCTTGAAAAGGCCCTGGAATTGCAAGCCACTGCTCAAAAGTCCTTGGGCCAAATTCTGCTGGAAAAAAAATGGGTGGCTTTAGACCGGCTTTACTTTGCCCTGTCCATACAGTACAACACACCGTTTCAAAAACTTGACGGGTACATATCCTATAAAAAGCAGAAGGTCGAACTACGCAATATTGTAGGGCAGCGTTATGCCAACGAGAATAGAATTATTCCCCTTTTCTGGAGCGGAGATAATTTGACCCTTGCCGTGTCCAATCCGGCAAACATCTGGGGTATGCACGAATTAAAATCCCTCCATCCGGGACTCCAGATGAACTGTGTGCTGATCACCCATGAAAAATTCGAACAACTCTACGCCCTGCTCTATGGTGAGGTACTGCCCCAACCAGCCAATTACAGCAACCCACAGCCAGGGCAACCAAACCCTGATGGAACCATGGTAGTTATTGATAATCCTAAAGATCAGCATCCCCAGATTATTTCACTTTACCGGACCTATAAAACCTTGAGACAAAATACCGGCGTCACGACAAGTCTCCACCAAGAAGAAACATGGTTCACTGAATTTATTGAAAAGAATTTTCAAACAATTTGTACCACTTACAATTGCACCGGAGTTCAATTTAGATGCAGCATCAAGGAAGGAAAAGCTGAGCTCTTTGCCTCGCCTGTGCCGTAAAGACGAATAATAAGGAAAAGTGTATGAAACGAGTCATTACAATCACAAGCGGAAAAGGCGGGGTCGGAAAGACCAATATCTGTGTAAATCTGGCAATTCAGTTTGCCAAAATAGGTTTGAAGACTTGTATTTTTGACGCCGATCTTGGCCTGGCCAATATCAATATCCTGATGGGTATTCGTCCGGAGTACACACTGGAAGATGTGGTTAACGGGGAAAAAAGTATCCAGGAAATTTTGATCCATGACCCTTGTGGTGTAGATATTATCCCTGGAGGCAGCGGGATTGAAAAGCTTGCCGCCATGACGCCGGAAGAAATCTCCAGATTAATAGATGCCTTTTCCTGTTTGGATGGATACGACATCCTCTTTTTCGATACCTCTGCAGGCATATCACGTGATGTTCTTTCATTTTGCATGGCCTCCCAGGAAGTACTTTTAGTGGTAACTCCCGAGCCCACATCCTTGACTGACGGATATTCAATGCTGAAAGTCCTTTCCCTTAACAGCTACCGAAACCAAGTGAAGCTGGTCATGAACAAAGCCAAGAACGAGCGTTTTGCCCGGTCAGTATTCAATAAATTCAATGAGACAGTAAAACAATACCTCCCCCTTGAGGTCAAGTATATCGGATGCCTTCCCGATGATGAGACCGTGGCTGCGGCTGTCACCCGCCAACAACCCTTTCTCACTTTATATCCGTCGTCCCGTGCAGCAGGCGGTATCGACCGTCTGGCACGCTTTCTCATCGACCACCCCCACAGTTCCGAAACTGCATTTGAAGACTTTTGGGAAAAGTACATGGAATTTGCAGGTACCCCATTAAAACTTCCTAAAAGGAAAAACAAAAAAAAGCCGGAACCTCTCAAAACCAAAACGGATATAATAGAAGAACCAAGTAATACTTGTGTGGAGTCTGACATTAATTCTGCCCAAGAAGCAGCTCTGTCAGGCCAGATACTAGCGTCTTTAAACCAATTGACTTCTATCATAACCGGTATGTCTGCTGAGCTCAAAGAGTTCCGTCAAGCCCTGGAAGAAAAAACAGCCGAAGACCCGACACCCAGTATCCCCGGAAATGACGTGGGAACTCCCCAACTGCCACCTGTCATTTCCCTGGACTTTGACGCCTATATTGAGAAAAAGCAGGAACAACTTCAATAGTCATAAAGTAATTCAATTATTCGTGTATTACACATGTTAATGGACGCTGCGGTTAAAAAAGTCATTAACTGACACCCCAATTAAATTTGCACTATAAATAAAACCACTTACACACAGACCTACTACCAAAACACCACATATTTGTTGACTTTAGGCGGTTTCATTTCTATCATACCCGTCCATATGAAAAAGAGAATAAACTTACATATCATCACCCAGAAACAAAAAGAGATTCTTGTCAACTTCGGTATTGCCACTTTTTAAGGCCTAAAGCCATGAGACTTGGAATTTCAAAAAAATTATTTCTGTTTTTCTCTGTCTTTATCCTGATTTTCTACGGTACGGTATTCGATCTTTTTATTACGGTCAGGGATATGTCCAATACGTCGGCAGGGATTGTTGGCATCAACAACCGGATAGCTGTTCTGTCAGAAAACTTGTCTGACAGTCTTGCAGACATGGATGTTAATGATAAAAAATTCAGGCTATTGAAAAAAGAGTCGTATTTTGAGGGATATGAAGCTGCCAGAAAAGCTTACAACAGGGACTTGAATGAAATCATGGGCCTGGTACCTATTCTCCCACCCGAACCAGACCTGTGGAGAGAGATCAAACAAACCTATGGGACATACACCCTGTATCGATCCAAAGAAGCTGTCATGAGCAATGCACCGCCATGGGGAGATGAAGCCCGGATTTCAAATTGGATGGCATCCATTTCAAAAGCAAGAAAAATTAATGAGGACCAGATCGAAAAGGCCCTTTTGCAAATCAACAATCTCAGCCGCCAAATTGTAAAAAACGGGATGGTCGGGTTTGGTATTTCAATTATTGTGGGGTTGTGCGGGGTCGTTTTTATATCAAGATCCATGCTTTCCCCGCTCAATAAATTGAAAACAGGTCTCAATCAGGTATCTAACGACAATTATGCCCATGAAATTGAAATATTCTCCAATGATGAATTTGAAGAATTAGCAACCACATTCAACGACATGTCCCGCCAGCTTAAAGCTGATGAGGAAATCCGGTCTGATTTCATTGCCTGCCTCAGCCATGAAATCCGCACCCCGCTGTCTTCGGTAAGAGAATCTGTCAGCATGATCATTGAAGAAGTGCTAGGTCCTGTGAATGAAAAGCAAAAAAAATTCCTTAAAATAGCAAACAGTGAGATCATCCGGATCACCAGTTTATTGAATCATCTTTTGGACACCTCAATGTTAGGTCAAGGAGCCAATGATATTCAGCCAAAGCCTTTGGACCCCAATCACCTGGCTCAAGACGCCGTGAATCGCCTGGTGTCCATCGCCAAAACCCGTCAGGTGAGCCTGGCCTTTACCCCCCTGCCTCAAGCCCCCAGGGTCGCGGGTGAAAAAAAGCAAATTATTCAGGTACTTTTGAATATAATGGACAATGCTGTTAAATTCTCACCCCAGGATGGCCAGGTGGATATAAAGATTGAAAAGCCTGGCATTCCGGGCAAACTGACATTTAAAATCAGCGATCAAGGCCCCGGAATACCTGAAGATAAACAAAGTCTCATCTTTAAAAAATACTACCGAGCCAAAGAAATCAGACAGCACATGGATGGTGTGGGTCTGGGCCTGAATATCTCCAAACGGATCATTCAGGCCCATGGCGGAAAAATAATGGTACACAATAACCCAGACCGCGGTTGTACATTTTCATTTACCCTGCCAATCCACAAAAAAAAGATGCCTGCATAAGGAGCCATATATATGAGATTGAACTTTTTAAATCATCCCGAAAGAAGCAGCCAGAAGCAAAGAGTATGTTTATACCTGGTTCTGCTCATTCTCATTGGGATACTTTCCCAAGGCTGCCAGCACAGCAGGGTCAATACACAAAGTGCCACCAAGCCAAATCCTGTAGAATTGGCAAACCAGGCTTTTTTAAACGGAGACTACGCCCTGGCCCGGGATATTTTCAATGCACTGGCCCAAGACAATCATCATCCGGAATATGCGGGTTCACGTATTTATGGCCTTACCTGTGTAGATATGGCAACGGCAAAAAATAAGGAAACTTTTCTAAATGCTTTGAAAACTTTATCATCGGGTACAGGCACAGAATTTGCCAATGAAAATCCGGAACTGCTGATTAAGGCGCTGACCCGCGGTATGAACCTGATGTTGGTATCTGAGCAGAAATTGGCCGACTCAATACAAACGCTAAAGGCCAAAGAAAAAAAACGTGAAAAAACCATACGCATACTCCGGGATCAGGTAAAACTGTTAAAGGGACAGATCTCCACCCTGGAAAGCATTGACCAGGACTTTCAGGAAAAAAGGAAAAAGCAATGACGTCTTCACCCAGGATACTTGTTGTGGATGACGATCCCAGCATACTTGAAGTTCTTGATGCCCGACTCGAGGCGGCGGACTTCACTGTTTACAAGGCTGGAAATGCTGATACGGCAGTAGCTATTTTAAAGGATAATCCTATTGATTTGCTGGTGTCTGATGTCAAAATGCCCAGAAAAAGCGGTATGGATTTGTTTTTAGAGATCCGGGAAAGCCTTCCCCGCCTTCCTGTAATATTTCTAACAGCATACGGTACCATTCCAGATGCAGTGGATGCCATAAAACTGGGGGCGGTAGACTACATTCCCAAACCGTTTGACGGCAGGCTGCTGATTCAAAAAATTAAGGATGTGCTTGCAATTGCCAAAGTCGATGTGAAAGAGGACGCACCCAAAACTTTCCAGGGAGATTTTTTATGGGGGAAAAGCCAGGCCATGAAAGACCTTTTTCCTATGGTTCAAAAAGTGGCGGCCACCCGGGTGAATGTTTTGATTCTTGGGGAAAGCGGTGTGGGAAAAGAATGTATTGCCAGATATATCCATGAAACAAGCCCCAGGCAAGAGATGCCCTATGTAGTAGTTGACTGCGGTTCCACACCCCCCGGTATCCTGGAAAGCGAATTATTCGGCCATTTGAAGGGTGCTTTTACCCACGCGGTTAAGGACAAAAAAGGGCTTATCCAGGCATCGGACAAAGGTACCCTTTTTCTGGATGAAATTGGAAATATTTCCCACGATATGCAATGCCGCCTTTTGCGGTTCCTGGAAGAAGGGAAAATCCGCCAGGTTGGCGCGGTCTCTGAAAAGCAGGTCAACGCCAGGGTGCTTTCCGCAACCAATGCAGATTTAAAAAATGCAATTGATGAAGGGACGTTTAGGCAGGATCTTTACTACAGGCTCAAAGGCATAACTCTCACGATCCCTCCTTTGCGGGACAGAAAAGAAGACATTCCTGAGTTGGCCACATTTTTTGTTGATAAATATGCCGCAAACCAGGAACTTGGACCCATTCAAATTTCAGAAACAGCCATGGAACTTCTCATGGCGCATCCCTGGCCTGGAAATATAAGAGAATTGAAAAACGCTGTTGAAGCAGGTGCTGTTCTATGCCGAAACCATACTATTCTTCCTGAAGATCTACAGCTTGAACCTGTTGAAGAATCAAGCTTATGGACTGACAATGAGCCAGATAATGATACCGATGAATTCTCCATCGAGCAGAGTGAAAAAAATACCATTATAAGAGCATTAAAAAAATCCAAGGGAGTGCAAAAGGCCGCTGCAGACCTGTTAAATATAAGCAAGCGCGCAATTCATTACAAAATTAAAAAGTACGATATTAAGCCCCAGGAATATAAATAACCGAAATTCAATGCGTCATTACAAAGAATGATCTTTTCTCGTTCTGTGATATGAAACCTACCCTTTAGCGCTCTAATCTTTGCTTTGGAGCTATTCACCCAGTGAGATTTTATAGCAATCTTCAAAATAAATTTGCGATTGGCCCTGGTGAACAAGGGTATCTTATATACTAATACCGGCCCGTTTATTCTAAGAAGCGGCAGCCAAAAAGATTTTCTGATTGGATCTACTCAATGGGTCGGCAGTTCAATGTCCAAAACGAAAAACAATATGGCAACTGCAATAGGTTTTCTTAGGAAATTTTTGTTCAATCATCAAACATAAAGAAGGGGAAGGGGCTTTGATTCAAGCACCCTTCCCCTTCTTACCCCTATATTTGGAGGGAGGGGATTTATGGAGTCACGGATCGGCTTATTGGGTAAATTTAGCCTGACTGACGAGGATCACCATATCTTTATCTGACTGGTGAAGAACGCCTTTGATTTCCACAGGCTGCCCTACCATACGTTCAAGGGCTTTATCTCCTTTTAACAAAAAGGTGTCTTCTCCATCCAAAAGATAGAGGCCTGAGCCTGTTTTTTCCATGACACCCCTGACACTGATTTCCTTGCCAACCATTTTTTCAGCCTTGGCAGATGCTTCTATGGCTTCAACATTTTGGTCAGCAGGTTGTGCCTTTTTTTCTTCCGTTGCAAAAGAAATACCTACTAAGGCAATAACACCAATGATAAACGCAGTAACTAAAGCAAGTTTCATTTTCATTTTATTCTTCTCCTTTACATTAACTGACAATAAAAAAAAGTCCGACTCCATCACTTGCCATGATTAAACAGCAATCTTTGTACCATAAGCTTAACCTCTTGTTTTTATAAACAAAACAGCCAATCACTCAAATTCATAAGGTATCTTTGGGTTACAAGAATTTCATCTAAAGTTTCGCTTCTTTCCGGTTAAGGAACAGGTCGTCCTCCGGCCAGCTCCGGGTGCAATTTTCGTAACCCGTGATGATTTTTTCGTAACCGGTTTGAGCTTTTGACCAATCCCTGAAAAACCAAAATCATATCAATTCAAGAGGTTAAGAAAATGGCACACATGTTGCTCTTTGATCTGTTTTTGATTTGGCGTGATGCCTGAGACTTTAAAATTGAAGAGGATACCATAGATGAATTTAGACCTGAATCAACCGGCAACCAGCTACTTCCGCGCAGAATTTCAGTTGGAAAATCCGGGGGTTTTTTTCCAGTTCAAACTAAGACAGACCGAGTCAGAACCCATGTTCGCCCTTGTCAGGCAGGGATCAAGGGCACTGGAATCCATAAAAGCCGGAGATGTCATTTCTGTGACCTATCATTTTCCGGACAAGACCATACCGGCTGAAAAAAAAGAGACACGGATAAAATATATTGCCGACGGCAGTTCAGTGGGATTTAAAGACCACTTCATGGTTGCCCTGGACCCGGCATCATAACCCTTTAATTCATTTATAAGGAGAAAAGATGAATATCGTTTCACTTGCACTAAAAACAGGTTTGGTTGCAGTGGCAGTAGCAGGACTTTTGGCAACATCTTCCTGTGCAAGAAAAGAAGTACAGGCAAAGCCTGAAACCCAAACCAGTCAGGCAGAAGTATCAGCACCTGAAACGTCGCAGGAGCAGTTACAAGAAGAGGTCGTAC
>JAKSAU010000628.1 GCA_022361535.1 Desulfobacterales bacterium | reverse complement strand
GGAGTTTTTCACATTTTTATTATATCGAATAGAAATGATTGTTGACAGATATAGCAGAATATCGTATTATTGTGGATATAAATAAATACGTTATATTTCATTATTGTTCAGATATTGAAACAGCACGGAACAATAATTGATAAGGAGCCATCGTAGTGCCTGTGATTCAGAATACAAAGGAAAGGCAGTTTTTAGCACAAGAAGTCGGTTCAATCCGCAGCGGTATGCTTTTGATTGCACGGACTATCGAGGCAATCAATGAGGGTGATTATCCAGATAATACAAGACGATTTGAAATATTTGAAGGAATGATCTTTCTCATGGATCTTTTGGCCGAGAAACTGAAAGATGTATACCAGATGTTAATCGGCATGAAATAATACATAGAAAATCGGCATCGAAAAGTGCAGAGTTTATTAGCAGTCCCTAACGAAAATATTGTTAGGGGTTCATATGATTTCGCAGGAGAAGCATGTGGATATCTTAACTTTGCATCGAAGAGGATTTTCTATTAATGCGATTGCTCGGATGCTGAATCTCAATTGGAGAACAGTAAAAAAGTATCTGCAATCCAGTGGAGTACCTCACAGGTATGACACTTCAAACAGGAAATCTCAATTGGAACCATACTATGGGATTATCGAGCAGTGGTTGTCGGAAGATCAGTATACAGCCTCCAGGATTTTTGATCGCTTGAAACCATTAGGATATGCAGGCGGTTATGATCAAGTGCGGAGGCTGGTCAGAAAAGTCAAAGGAGACCTGGGGAAAAAAGCCTACATCCGATTTGAAACCGAACCGGGTAAGCAAGCCCAGGTTGATTTTGGGGATTTCAAAATTAAAGATAGAGAAGGGAACAGTGTCCGGACCGTTTATCTGTTTGCTATGATCCTTGGTTATTCCCGGAAGCTCTATGTGGAATTGATTCCCAGAAGGACGATGAAAGAATTTCTGGACTGCCATATCCGGGCTTTTGCCTTTTTCGGTGGAGTTCCCCAAGAAATCCTTTATGACAGAATGAAGAATGTCTTTATTCGTCAGATGACCGGCGCCGTGGAGTGGAATAAGCTCTTCTACTCCTTGTGTATTCACTACCAATTTAAGCCATTGATTGCCCCGGCCTATGGTCCCTGGGTTAAAGGTAAAATTGAGAAACCCATGGATTTTGTGCGGGAAAGCTTCTTTCGAGGATATTCCTATTCGACCCTGGAACAGGCGAATCGAGATCTTTTTGCATGGGCTGTTAGAAAAGAGAAAAGGATCCATGGAACAACAAAAGAAAGAATCGATCATCGATTCCTGAAGGAAAAGCCATACCTGGGACTCTGTCCCCCTGCAGTATTCGACACAAGGGAGAGGCATTACAGGAAAGTTTACAAAGACTGCACAATCAGTTTTGGTGCCAATAGATACGTTGTTCCTCACAGCTATGTCGGTAAAGAGGTGACCTGCAAAACAGGAGACCGGAGAATCTCCATCATCCACAATGAAAAAACTCTGGTCACCTATACCATTCCCAAAGGAAAGGGACATTTAATACAGGATAAACGTTTCTATGCAGCCTTAAGACGTGATGCTCTACAGAATGCCAGGAAGTACGCCTTTCATGGGAGGAAGAAAAAGGGGCAGGCCACTCTTGGAATCACCACCCCCAACAAAGGCGCCGGTATTATTGTGCCGACCCGATCCATATCGGAATACAGCGATCTGGC
>JAKSAU010001264.1 GCA_022361535.1 Desulfobacterales bacterium | reverse complement strand
TTTTCTCCTAAAATTGTGATTCATTAAACTACCTTCTAGAGAAAACGGCTTTTTTCTCGTATCTCCCTGTTCAAAATCCTGTCGTTATCGGAGTAATCGATGGGAACCTCGATCAAGTGGACACCGGGTGTGGCAAAACACTCTTCCAGAAGGGGGAGAAATGTTTCGCAGGATTCAAGTCGATGGCCGTGGGCACCATAACTTTGCGCGTACATGACAAAATTCGGATTATTAAATTCCAACCCGTAGTTGGCAAAGCCCATATTTATCTGCTTCCAGCGAATCATGCCGTAGGCGCGATCACAGAGCACCAGGATTACCAGGTTAAGGTTGAGTCGCACCGCTGTTTCCAGCTCCTGGGAATTCATCATGAAGCCACCATCCCCGCAGATAGCCATGACATTTCTTTCCGGACAGACCATCTTGGCAGCCATGGCTGATGGCAAGCCAGCGCCCATGCTGGCTAGGGCATTGTCGAGCAAAACCGTATTCGGCTCGTAGGCCTTGTAGTTTCTGGCAAACCAGATTTTATAGATACCATTGTCAAGGGCGATTATGCCATTTTCCGGCATCGCTTTCCGGACATCGTTTACCAGACGTTGGGGGTAAATGGGAAATCGCTCATCGTCAATTCCCTCTTTGACGTGTGCTTCAAGACTGGCCTTAACCTCCATGAAGTAGCTGAAGTTCCATGTTTTCTGGGGTTTTATCCGTTTAGTGAGCTGGTGGATACTGTTGGCGATATCGCCGATGACTCCAAATTGCGGGTAGTAGACCGGATCGACGGCAGCTGTCAGATAGTTTACATGGATAACCTTAAACCCGCTTTGGTGCATGAAGAATGGGGGTTTTTCAACGACATCGTGACCGACATTGATGATGAGGTCAGTATGTTCTATGGTTTTATGGAGAAAATCGTTGGCTGAAAGGGAGGCGTTGCCAAGAAAAAGGGGATGGCGCTCATCGATGACCCCTTTGCCCATCTGCGTACTGAAGAAAGGG
>JAKSAU010000736.1 GCA_022361535.1 Desulfobacterales bacterium | reverse complement strand
TCTATACATGTGGTGTGCGAGGATGAATTCGCCTTTTTGGTAGTATTCCGGGACATATCGCTGCAACGTGTTGCTAATACCTAAAGATGCCACCATACTGATCAAGGAAATCATGGAATAGAGCAGGTTGTAAATACCATATTCAGCTTCAGACAATGCTCGCACAAGTAAAATCATCGCAATTCCACCGAACAGTTGGCTTGCGGTTTTGAAAATCAGGGTAAACTTAACCGCTGCTCTGGATTTGTCTATTAGGTATTTACTATCCATTACTCTGGCTTTCGGATCACCCGCTGGTCGTTGAGAACCCGGATTAGGATCTCCTCTTCTCTATAGTTCTTTAGTGCATACTCCCTGCCGATGGCGTTGTTATGGTAGTCCATCTGGTGCTCCGCTTCCGTGTTTGTCATGTCGCCTTTTTCATGGGCGTCTGTTATCAGTTCGGCAAATTCCGGTCCGTACTCTTTTGTGAGCAGGTAACTCCAGAGCACATGGCGGTATGCATCCTCGGGAATCCCTTCCTTGCCGTGGAATTTTTCAGATTCAGCCCTGGCCTTATGCATGATGGTCAATAACCGCTGCATTTTAAATGGATTGGTGGATAATATTTCTGTTTCCGCGTCTGTAATTTTTTCACCAAGCTGGAGTGCGATGGATTTAAAAAATTCCTTGTTCACCACCAGCGTATAGGATCCGTCCCTCGCCCGTCGGGTGGTAATGTTTGCGCTCACAGGCCATTTGTCGATAAAAAAGGTGCTGATGCAGCCAAACTCTATGGGGACATCGGTTTTACCTTCAGTGGCAATGGTTCCCACCCTGTCTATCCATTCTCTGAGCTGGTCCGGAAGGGAACCGGGCCGTGAAAGATCCAGCGTCAGTTCGGCCAGCAACCTCCCTTTGGCCAGCCCTTCGGTCATGTCAGTATCAGCAGGCATTGGGGCATCCATACCAAGGGGACGAATATTCAGGCCTTGGGCGCTTACCATTCCTATGCCGCTGAAGAGGTCGAAATGTTTGAGTTCGAGGACGTCCACTGTTAACGCATAGGCCGGATGTGTCAGAAAGCGTTTACTCGTTTTGACGTCCAGCCTGGCGTGTATGCCGGTCCAGCGAATGCTGATAACGCCTTCTAAGAGGGCGGTTTGAAACCGGATGTCATTCACGCGGACCCCTTGGAAAACCTGCCGGTTCTCCAGGGTATCGGCGGCCAGATGGGAGAGCCGGTAGACCTGCCTTCCGGCAAATTTATAAGCGGCCAGAGCCAGTAATACGACTGCGATGCATATTAATAGAAATATGAGCTTTTTCATGGGAAATATCTCACTTTTTCGTCTGTTTGCCGTCCTGATTTGGAGAGCCGGTATGCGGCCTATCTTTCTGTGTGGGACGGGAAAAGTCTATCTCGTTCAGCAGAGTCCTTATATGCCCTTTGGTTTTTCTCAAGTTCGGAATTCGACGTTAGCTGGAAAACCGCTGCCCCTTTTTTTCAAGTCGGGCCGGAT
>JAKSAU010000643.1 GCA_022361535.1 Desulfobacterales bacterium | reverse complement strand
GAAAATGAGGCGCCGGATGAGTTCAGGGTATTGCTTGAGTGTGGACCGGATCTGGGTGATATCAAAATTTTCCACATGAATTATAAGCGTATCTCCATAGTCAGCTAGGAAACGAATATCAAGCTTATCCCCCAATTCTTTCAAACCCGTGCCAAATTTCCGAACATCTTCCATGGGCTGCCGTGTTTGGAAGAAATCCCACTGAGGGGTGAATTCGGTTTCCAGGCGATCAAGGAGTGCTTCTAATTCTTCCAGATCTAAATTGCCAGGATCATCCTGGTCAGGGGCAGTGTATCCGAACGCTGTGTTCATGTCTTCCGGGTTTCCAGTGGACAGCATCTTAAAATGCAGGGACAGTGTTCTAACTAACTCTTCGGGTTTCACCGGTTTTTCCATGACACCGTCAAAATCATCAAACAAGTCTTTTGCCTCTTGTTTGATGTGGATGGAGGCGGTAATTCCTATGATAGGTACGTTTGCGGTCTCAGGGTTTGCTTTGAGCAATTTGGCCGCTTCAAATCCGTCCATTATTGGCATACGAAAATCCATAAAAATCAATTCCGGCTTGTATTCAGCAACAACAGCCAGTGCCTCTTGCCCGTTCGCTGCGCTAACGGCTTCCAATCCCATCTGGTAAATCATTTCCAAAAGCAGGAACCGGTTGGATGCTACATCATCCACCACAAGGATTTTGCCGCTGTCAAACCGTATCTGGCCCAATTCTTTTGTCGTCGGTACTGGATTAGGCCCTGCCGGAAGGATTTTCATATCCCGAATGGATAAAGTGAAGGTCGACCCTTTTTTAAGTTCACTTTCAACACAGATTTCACCGTTCATCATTTCGGCCAGCCGTTTACTGATGGTTAATCCCAATCCGGTACCGCCGAACCGGGCTGCATCCCCGCCGGCCTGCTGCTTAAAGGCATTAAAAATGATGGCTTTGTCACTGTCACAAATCCCTATTCCGGTGTCTTCAACTGAAATGACCAGGGTACAGATATCAGACCTGGTTTTTTCAGATTGGACTTTTGCGGAAAGGGTGACGAATCCCTCATCAGTAAATTTTACGGCATTTCCCACAAGATTCAGCAGGATCTGGCGAAACCGGACTTCATCAATGCGGAATCGATGCGGCAAATTCTCATCCAGATTTATGTTGAAGCCGATTCCTTTGCGGGTCATCTGCATGGAAAAAATTTGATGGATTTCGCTGAAAATATGCCGGATGTCCACTTCGGAATACTTGATTTCAAGGCGGCCTGATTCCAGTTTGGACAGGTCCAGGATATCGTTGATCAGGGTGAGCAGACTTTTACCGGCTGTTTTAATGGCGTTAAGATAGCTTTTTTGCTTTTCATCCGCGACCAATGTTGACAAAAGTTCACTGAACCCTGTCACTGCATTCAACGGCGTTCGGATCTCATGGCTCATATTGGCCAGAAACTCGGATTTTGCCCTGGCAGCAGCTTCTGCAGCATCCTTTGACCGGGCCAGTTCTAAGTTCAGCAGACGCAGTTTTTCCTCGGCTTTTTTACGCTGGGTAATATCCTCGATAACAGCGATGTGGAAATCCGCTGGATCTCCTTTTTTCCATATGGCTGAAACGGTGAGATTGACCCATATGACATTGCGGTCCTTTCGTATGTATCTTTTTTCCAGGGAATAGCTGTCAATGGTTCCCGAGATCAGCTCCCCCATTTTTTCAATGTCCGCAGCCAAGTCATCGGGATGGGTGATGTCCTGGAAGCTCAGGCTGTTCAACTCCTCTTCGGAGTATCCCACAATCTGTGTATATTTCTGGTTTACCTGGAGAATCTTGCCTGTCTGTGTATCGGTTAATCCGAATCCCACGGCTGCCTGGTCAAAAATGGTTTTGAATTTTCTCTCGCTGCGCCGCAGAGCCCGCCCTACGGCCTCTGACTCCCGGTTTACCTTAAACATACCTCGCCGCAGATTGTTCCACCGGGTACTGGCATAAAGGCCGCCTGCATTTCCACAAAACGTGGTAATGATTACTGACATGAGGCTGGGAGCTGATTCAACCGACAGGTTGAAGAGCGCTGTAAGAATGGCAATCATTGAAAATAGGCATATCGGAATCAAGCGGTAAACAAGTCTTACCGGGTAATAAATATAGGTCCAGAATATTACGACCACATTCAAAATCCAGACATGGGTGGCATAATCGATTGTGTAGCGTGTATAGTGGATATATGCCACGCAGAGGCCGAACGCCAGGCTGAATAAAAGAATCAGCCGGTCAGCATCCCCAATGCTTTCTATCCGCCTCAAGGACCTGAAAATAAAAACGCCGAAAGCGATCACTGCCGACCGGAAAAGGAATAGTGCTAAAAACTGTGGAGAAAACCCAAACAGCTGAAAATCGTTGTATATGAAAGATGCCAGGATAAATGATGCAAGCAGGATGGATATGATGGCGAACCGGCAATCTTTTTCCCAGAAATAACGCCGATAGTCTGTTTCCAGGGGGCCCAGGTCCGGCTCCAGTTTCATGAGCAGGTGCTGCTGGGCCCCGGGTGTGGGGTCAGCTGATGTCAATGTCGTATTTCTCCATGTAACGGTAGAGGGTGTTCCGCCCGATGCCAAGGGCTTTGGCGGTTTTGGCTTTGTTCCAGCGGTTGGCTTCCAGGGCTTGGCTCAGGGTCTCCGGGGTCAGTTTGGGCGCGTATTTGAAAGGAGAGGCCGTGTCCCGTGTTTGGGCCCGGTGGTCCGGTATTTCCCTGGGAAGGTGTGCCGGTTCAATGTGCCTGCCCCGGCAGAGTATGCAGGCGTGCTCCACGGCGTGGCGCAGCTCCCGGACGTTACCCGGCCAGGGAAAGGCCAAAAGCTGCGGCATGACCGGGTCTGAAAATCCT
>JAKSAU010000832.1 GCA_022361535.1 Desulfobacterales bacterium | reverse complement strand
GCGGCAGAACGTTCCGGTGGTCCAGACCCTTCATAATTTCCGGCTGATCTGCCCCACCGGTCTGCTGTATCGTAACGGGAAGGTGTGTGAAGCATGCGCGGACCGCTCCCTTGCCTGGTCCGTGTTCTACGGTTGTTACCGCCGGTCCCGAATTCAGTCGGCTGCCGTGGCATCCATGTTAAAAATCCACTCTCTTCTCGGCACCTGGAACAACGCTATCGACGCCTATATTGCCCTGACGCCGTTCATGAAGTCCAAGCTTGCGGATCACGGATTGCCGCAAGAAAAGATCTTCATAAAAAACAACACCCCGACCCATCCGCTGGAATACACGGAAAGCAACAGGGGGTATGCCCTTTTCCTCGGCCGGTTGTCCCGGGAGAAAGGTTTGACAACCCTGTTGCGGGCCTGGGAAAATCTGGATGATATCCGGTTGAAAATTGCCGGAGACGGTCCGATGGAAGCCCTTTTGAAGTCGTATGCCAGAGAAAAGGGGATGCACCGGATTGCGTTTCCGGGATACGTTTCAGGCCAACGGCTGACCCGCCTCATCCGGGACGCCAGTATGGTAATCCACTCATCCGAGTGTTATGAAGGATTTCCCGTTACGATCGCCCAGGCTTTTTCCGCCGGTAAACCGGTGGTTGCATCCCGTCTTGGCGCCGCGGCACGAATCGTGGAAAACGGGAAAAACGGCCTCCATTTTAACCCCGGGGATCCCCGGGACCTGGCAGCCAAGGTCAGGTGGCTGGTAGCGCATCCGGCCAAGACCGGAACGATGGGGCGGAACGCACGCCGAACATTCGAATCCCGGCATTCTGAACAGATGAATTACGAAACGTTGATGCATATCTATGACCATGTAACCCGGTAATAAAACACATTGAAAACTCAAACAAAACTTGGAAACGTCGATATCCTCGGCGTCCGACTAAGCGCTTTGACACAGGAAGAGACTGTAAACGAACTGCTGTCCTGGATCGCAGGCCGCACGCCAGGCTATGTCAATTTCTGTTCCGTAAACACGATC
>JAKSAU010000474.1 GCA_022361535.1 Desulfobacterales bacterium | reverse complement strand
TTTCACCGGGCCCAAAGGTGAAAACATCAAGCTGGCGGGTGACCAGCCTAAAAACCTAAATGGAGGTTGAACATGGAATTCTTAAAGGAACTATTGGACGAGAAACTATACGGCCAAGTAACTGAAAAGCTCAAAGGCAACGATAAGATCAGACTTGCAAATGTGGCAGACGGGAGCTACATGCCGCGGGCCAAGTTCAATGAAATCAATGAGCAGGTCAAGGATCTGGAATCTCAGATCGTAGACCGGGAAGAGCAGCTGGCCAACCTGAAAAAAGCAGCCGGGGATAACGACACTTTGAAGTCCACCATTCAGGAGTTGCAGGATGTCAACAAGCAGCAGAGAAAGGAGTCGGAAGATAAGCTTAGGAAGTTAAGGTTTGATTTCGCTGTGGAAAAATCTCTGGGAGTAGCTGGTACAAAGAACCCCAAGGCTGTGATGGCCCTGCTGGATCTAAATGTAGTCGCACTTAAAGGCGATAAGCTCATCGGCCTCGATGAGCAATTGGAAGCAGTGAAAGCATCCGATGGCTATCTGTTTGAAGAATCAAGCAGCACAAGTGTCGGCTCGAATCCTCCCAGTGGCGGTGGCTCCACAAACAATCCGTGGTCAAGGGACAACATAAACCTCACGGAGCAAGGAAGACTCATCAAAAATAATCCTGCGAAGGCTGTAAAACTCGCAGCCGAAGCAGGTGTAATACTCAATATATAAGGAGATGAAGACTAATGTCAAAAACACAAATTGCTGATGTGATAGTACCCAGTGTATTTGCACCCTATATGATCAATACAACAGCTGAGAAGTCAGCTTTTTTGGGCAGTGGCATCATCAGTCCTATGGATCAATCGGTCATGAATGAAATGATCGCAAAGGGTAAGCGAGGGGGCCTTATTAATATGCCCTACTGGAACGACCTTGTAGGTGATGACGAGGTGCTCTCGGATACCAACTCCCTAAGTCCTGCAAAAATGGACGCAGGACAGGATATTGCCATTATGCTGATGCGCGGTAAAGCTTGGGAATTCAACGATCTAGCTGGTGCATTGGCAGGTAGCGATCCTATGAAAGCTATTGGGGACTTAGTCGCAAACTACTGGGCCCGCATGTATCAAAAAGCGCTAATCAGTATGCTGACCGGGGTTTTTGGCGC
>JAKSAU010000269.1 GCA_022361535.1 Desulfobacterales bacterium | reverse complement strand
GATGACGCGGACTTTAACGATGTCATCAAAGCCCTCAGCGAGAATTTATGCCTGAGCCCCAGGGAGATGGCCGAGGTGGCCTATCTGAACAGCGATGAAAACAGCCAGTACCGGGAGGTCCCCAAAACCAAGCTGGAGGAACGCATCTTCACGGCGTGCGTCCGCTGTCACACCTATGCCAAAATCGTTTCCCACAAAAACACCGCCGCCCAATGGGCGGAGGTCAGAAATCTGCACCTGGGCTACTATCCCACGACCATTCCCCAGATGCGGGAGATGGACTGGGCCGTGGAGTCGAAGGAGCTGATAGAGCCGTTGACCCAGCTCTTCCCCTTTGACGATCCGGAATGGAAAAGCTGGATCAAAAACCGCAAGAACCCGGATTTGTCGGGCGGTTGGGGGATCGCCGGATACCAGCCCGGCATGGGATATTATAACGGCACCTATAAAATCGCAGCCGATCCGTCCGCGGGCAAGGATGAGTATCTGATTGAAAGAACGGTGCGGTATGAAAACGGCACCATGCTCAAAACCAGCGGCACGGGCACCTTGTACAGCGGCTACCACCTGCGTTACGCCCTGGCGCCCAACGCCATCATGGGCCGGGTCGAAGGCGTCTTCGACCTCGATGCGGACCAGATGAGATTTAAAGGAAAGTGGTGGACCGAGGTTCAGGACACCAATGCCTACGGTAACGAGGTATTCAGTAAAACAGGCGCCGGCGTCAAGGTCATCGGCGCCTATCCCCAGGCCCTTAAAATCGGCCAGACCCAGTCGTTAACCATTGTCGGCGTGGATATCCCCAAAATCACCGCCTCGGACATTACCTTTTCGACCCCGGGCCTGGCCGTGGCCGGGATCAAACAGACCGGAAATTTGAAAATCGTCTGTGATGTCACCGTGAACGCCGGGGCCGGGGCCGGGATGACCGCGCTGAGCGTCAAAGGGGTCAAATGCGACAACCCATTGAAGCTCTACAACAAGCTGGACGGCATCAAGG
>JAKSAU010000267.1 GCA_022361535.1 Desulfobacterales bacterium | reverse complement strand
GGTTCGTGCATTGGAAATAGATGAAATCAAAGATCTTGTCGATTGTTTTGCAGAGTCTGCGAGGCGCTGCAGGGAAGCAGGGTTTGATTTTATTGAACTTCATGGGGCACATGGTTACCTGATCAATCAGTTTCTGGCACCAAATTCCAACATACGGACAGATGAATACGGGGGGAGCTTTGAAAACAGAACCCGGTTTTTGTTGGAAATTATGGAGGCGGTCAAGCAAAAGGCTGGAGAAGATTATCCTATCGGCATACGCATCAATGGCAATGACTATATCGAAAACGGCTGGGATCTTGAAAGTACGCTGCGGTTGGCACCTATGCTGGAGAAAGCCGGAGCGGCTTACCTGCATATATCAGGTGGCGTCTATGGGTCTACTGAGTTGACTATTCCTTCCATGTACACGGATCAGGGATGTTTTATTCATTTGGCAGAAGCCGTAAAAAAAGTGGTGAATATCCCGGTTATCACTGTGGGGCGCATCAAAGACCCGGTCCATGCCGATACCATAATCAAAGAAGGAAAAGCCGACATGGTGGCCTTGGGCCGCTCTTTACTTGCGGACCCGGAATATCCCAATAAAGCAAAGCAAGGCCAGATTTCCAACATTCGGCCCTGTGTGGGGTGCTGTCTAGGTTGCATCCATGCAGTATTAGCCAAAGAACCCGGTTCCTGCGTGGTTAATCCTGATGTGGGACGGGAATACAAGCTGGCCGAAGAGATTGCTCCTGAGAAGAAATCAAAAATACTGGTGGTCGGTGCCGGCCCGTCCGGCCTGGCTGCTGTCAGGATGTTTGCCCTGCAAGGTCATGAGGTCCGGATTTGTGAAAAGGAAAAGAGCCAGGGTGGTCTTCTTGCAATGGCAGCTTCTGCGCCTGGCCGTGGGGAGTTGGGTGATATTTTACGGTTTTTTAAAGAAGAACTGGAACGTCTTGATATTTCAGTTGAGTACAACACCCCCCTGTCTCGTTCCCTGATCGATGAATTTGATCCGGATCATGTTATTCTGGCAACAGGATCCATGCCGGATATGCCCGTAATCAAGGGCTTGTTTAAAAGCAAAATGGAATTGATGACCAATGTGGATGTGTTTACCGAAACAGAGGTCCCAGGCAACAAAGTAATTGTCCTTGGAGGCGGCATGACCGGTTTGATTACAGCACATAAGCTGGGTGACCAGGGCCGGGATGTAGTGGTATTAAACCGCAAAAAAAGTTTTGCAGAGGAAATGTCTTCCAATGACAGGTATTATCTAAGAGAGCGTCTAAAGGCCTGTGATGTGAAGCTGTTCAAGAAGGTCGCAATTCAAAAGTTTACCCATGACGGGGTCCACTTTACCTCCAATGGCGAACCTGTGAGCCTGTCCGGATTTGATACGGTTGTGTTATCGGAAAAACACCTGCCGGTCAGAGAGGCAAAACAGCTTGAAAAGCAATCTAATGCCAAATTTCATCTGATTGGGGATGCCAAAACGCCCAGGCATTTAATGTACTGCATTTCAGAGGCAGAAGAGGCTGGCCGTTCAGTTTAAAGCCCGGTTTAATCATCAATGCAAACACGTTTGATTTTTTACATTTAGGCTTGTTTATGCTGGGCAGGCATAAACAAGCCGGGATTTGATTTATGGTTGTCCTGGTTCGTCAGCATTTTCTTCGGATTTGAGCAGGCGGATATCACCGGTGGTTAAAATCCCTTTGGCCAGTTTTCCGATCACTTTTACCGGGGCCAAGGGATTTTGCTTTTCTTTTAAGAAAAGGGTATTCAGCTCGTGCCTGGTTTTTGGCGGAGCCTTTCTGGAGGACTTGGCTTCAAGGGTCAGGGCATGCGACGGACAGACCGCTACACAATGGCCGCATCCGATACACCGGTTCAAATTCAAACGAGGTTTGGGCCGGTCTTTCTTTGTGTTGGATTTGCTTGAATTTAATTGGGCTTTTTTTGCCTGTTGGTTTTTTATAGTCAAGGCATCTGTCTGGCAACGGGAAACGCATTTGCCGCATCCGATACATTTATCTTGATTGAACACGACCTTATAGTCAGCAGCCCAGAAATCCAGGGGGAGGGGCAGACTCTTTTGCAGACTGAGCATTGAGCAGCAACAGCCGCAGCAAGCGCATAGCAACTCAATTTTTTTGGTGTTGCCTGGCTGAAGCACAAGGCCGTCCCGTTGATTGTCCCGGATAATTTCCATGGCCTCACCTCGATTGATTTTTCTCCCCAATTCCATTTTGATCAGGGTTTGCGCTATATCGCCCATGGCCATGCAGGTTTCAGTGCGTTCGGTCTGCTTGCAGGGTTCTCCAAGCAGTCCTTTTTTCTTTCTACAAATGCAGGGCAAAATCACAAAAGGACCATTGGCTGCAGAAACCAGCTCCCGGATTTGGTCAAAATCCGGTACAGAAAGTTCGGGGGTAATGCTTTTGTTTATGGGGATGGTCCGCATCTGGGACAGTTTTGTGGACAGAAAAGAGATGCCGTACCGTTTTTGGGACGTATAGGCCTTGAAGTCTTTTATGAATTCAGGTGTCAGGCGGTTTACCTGGAGTTCGTACATGCCGACCACCAAGGGAGCATTGCCATAGTGTTTTGTTCCATTCTTTTTGCTGAATTCCAATCCACCTTTTTTAACCATGGCATCCAGCCGAGCTTCAAGGTCCTCCCGGGAATCCACAAGATGGCCCGTACGTTGAAAAATGGTACTTAGAGGTTCGGTCTCATGGCTAAGACAGGTGGCAATCAAAGCTTCGTTGGGGGAAAAAATATGTTGGAGCAGTTTGATGTCTTCACCGTTTTTTGCAGGTGGAAATCCTATGGGCTGCTTGTCCAAGTGCTGTTGCAACTGTCTGTAAGCCGTGTAATCGTCTTTTGATCCATGTGAATTTTTCATGCCTATGTGATAAAGTAATCTTTTTTAATCGTCAATTGGAAAACAGACAGGGCTTTGGCACGCAGGCTTCGTTTGTCCTGAAAAAAAGGCATCAGGCGTATTTTGCAAAAAATGCGGCAGCCGTTGGTTAGGATAAACGAGCCGGTATCTCTACATGCGACTGCCCAGAGAAAACAAAAGATTAAAGGAGTGTTGAAAATATGAAAACCATTGGGCTGCTCGGAGGAATGAGTTGGGAGAGCACTCTGGAGTATTACAGGGCTGTTAATCAAGGTGTTAAAGAACACCTTGGCGGACTTCATTCAGCAAAGATTGCCATGGTCAGTGTGGATTTTGAACCCATAGAAAAGCTTCAACACCAGGGAGATTGGGATGGTACCGCAGATATCCTGTCACAGGCGGCAAAAGATATCCAGGCGGCAGGGGCGGACTTTTTACTCATTTGTACCAACACTATGCATTGCGTGGCACCCCAGGTTCAGGAGGCTATAGATATCCCGTTGCTCCATATTGCAGATGCCACGGCAGAGAAGATAAAGGCCAAGGGGATGAAAACTGTTGGGCTTTTGGGAACTGCTTTTACCATGGAACAGGACTTCTATAAAGGACGGCTGACAGATGCGTATGGATTAAATGTGATTGTTCCGGATGAAGCGGACAGGAAAATTGTCCATGATGTGATTTACAAAGAGCTTTGCTTAGGTATGATAAAAGACGATTCCAGAAAAGAATATCTGCGTATTATTGACGATTTGGCAGAGCAAGGCGTTGAGGCTGTTATACTTGGCTGTACTGAAATCGGGCTTTTGGTCAAGGAAACGGACACCAGTGTGCCTTTGCTGGATACTACGGCTATACATGCTCAAAAGGCGGTGGAGGCGGCGATTTAGGTTATAAACCCAAGCTCTAAGTTTAGTAGGCATTCAAGATATAAAAAGTGTGTCTCTAAAAATTTAGGATCAGGCAGGATTTAATTCTTTGAATGTATTGAATGTTTATAAAGATCAAGTTTCCTTGTAATAAAGAGATTGAGCCCAGAGACAACTATTAGGGGACCTAAATTGATTCGGCTGGTTGGTTGTATATAAACCGGCTTGTTTATCCTAAGAAACGGCTGCCGTATTTTTTGCAAAAATACGCCTGATGCCTTTTTCTTAGGAGAAATAAGCCTATGTGCTAAAATCGGATGAGTTAGGAATGAAAAATCCGGCCCAAGGGTTGTGTACCTTGGGCCGGACTGTGCATAGTTGACGGTATTTAAATCGTCTTAGGAGGTGCTCTCTTTTTTATGACGGTAAAATGGTGCATTTGAGGGCGGTTCCAGGGTGTTGCCCAGGATCATGTCTGCAGCCTTTTCCGCCAGCATCATTGTGGGAGCATAGATATTGCCGTTGGTTACATAGGGCATGACAGAGGCATCCACTACCCGAAGGCCTTCAACGCCGTGAACTTTCATGGAGTTGGGATCAACTACTGCCATATCATCGGTGCCCATTTTGCAAGTACAGGATGGGTGCAGGGCTGTTTCCGCATCTTTTCTTACCCAATCTAGAATATCCTCGTCAGTCTGTACACTTGGGCCTGGAGAGATTTCACCGTCGTTAAATTCGTCAAACGCAGACTGGTTCATTATTTTACGGGCACACCGGATGGCTTCTACCCATTCACGTCTGTCTTGATCCGTGGACAGATAGTTGAATGTCAGGGCCGGGTGCTCGTGGGGATCTGCAGACTTTAGTTTGATAGAACCGATGGCATTTGAATACATGGGGCCTACATGAACCTGGTATCCATGTTCTGAGCTGGGCTGACTGCCGTCATAGCGAATGGCCAGGGGCAAAAAGTGGAACTGGATATTGGGATATTCCACATCTTCGTTACTCCGGATAAATCCGCCTGCTTCAAAATGGTTGGTGGAAGCCGCACCTGCTCTATGAAAGAGCCATTGGTAACCGATAAAAGGCTTTTTCCACCATTTCAGGGACGGATTCATGGATACGGGTTTCTTGCTCTTGTACTGGACATATACTTCCAAATGGTCCTGCATGTTTTCGCCAACACCCGGCAGGTCATGAACAACAGAAACCCCGGCTTTTTCAAGTTCTTCGGCATTTCCTATGCCTGACAGCATCAAGGTATGGGGGGAGTTGATGGCGCCGCCGCAGGAAATGACTTCCCCGGCACGAACTGTAATGGTTTTACTGCTTTTGCCTTTCTGGTATTCCACGCCAACGGCTTTTTTACCCTCGAATAGAATTTTCGTGGTAAAGGCCCTGCAGATTACGTCAAGGTTGGATCTTTCTTTCATGACCGGGTGCAGGTATGCACGGGCGGCAGAGAGCCTGCGGCCGCGAAGAATATTGCGGTCAAATGGGCCAAAACCCTCTTGTTGATATCCGTTGACGTCGTCTGTTAGCGGATATCCGGCCTCTTTGGCTGAGGCCAGGAATGCATCGAACAAGGGGTTCTTGCAAGGGCCTGTTTCAAGTTTGAGTGGTCCTTCGGTGCCATGGTATTCGTCCCCGCCTTTAAGCCTGTTTTCAGCTTTTTTAAAGTATGGCAGGTTGTGGGCATAGTCCCACTGTTCCATTCCAGGATCATTGCCCCACTTTTCGTAATCCATGGCATTACCGCGAATATATATCATACCATTGATGGAGGACGATCCACCCAACACCTTGCCCCTTGCATGATAGATTTTTCTGCCGTGCATAAAAGGTTCGGGCTCGGTCTCGTAACACCAATCATAGAACTTGCTGCCAATGGGGTAGGTGAGACCGGCAGGCATGTGAATGAATACATCCCATTTATAATCGGGACGTCCTGCTTCCAGTACCAGAACCTTGTTCGAGGGATCTTCACTCAAGCGATTTGCAAGCACACATCCGGCAGATCCACCGCCAATAATGATATAGTCGTACACTTTTTCCATTCTAACCACTCCTCCAATTCACTGGTGTGCGGTTCCCCCTTAAGTCTCAATGTCGGGGGCAGTCCTCGTTCTCAGCCATACCCGGTCAATTTCAACGTAACCGGGTGTCAATTTTCTCATATCAATTTCAACCGGGACAGGGTTTCATTGGTGGGTACCCCTTGGGTATCCCATCCCCTTATCCGGTAATAGTCCTGCAGCATTGTTTCCATGTCTTGCTTTGTAATTCTATGTCCTTTGGCCGGCCCGTCGGGCAAAGGATCAGATACAAACCGCTTGGGTAAAGTGTCCTGGGATGTATCCAGACCCTGGGCTATATTAAACATCCGTGTCAGGCTCCAGATCCGCTCCCCTGTGTCCAGAATATCCTGGGCAGATACCTCTTTTCCGGTGGCGGCAGAAAGCATTTCAGCATAGGTTTCGGTGGCTATGCCAAAACTGCCGAAATCACATTTGACCAGGGCGTCGGTACCGGCTGAATGGTTCTGCAGACTTGCCACAAGTTTGGCCTTATGTTCGGTAGCCAACGGGTCAAGTGTTTTATCTTCCCATTCTCCTGCCAGTTCATAAGCCAAAGGAAACCCGCGTTGGTGGCAGCCGCCCCGGTCTGTGGTCATGTAAGCCAGGCCCATACCGGAAACCCCTCTGGGACCCCAAGCCGGGCTTTCAAGCCCTTTAGTGTGCTGGGCAAATTCCTTTGCATTACCACCGATTTCTTCGGCAGCACGCTTTACCCCTTTTGCCAGAAGTTCGCCAAGGCCGGGTTCCCGGTCAGCAATGGCCCGGATCAGGTATTCGGCTGCTTCGACATTCCCGAATTTGAGGTCAATGCCTTCAGGCGATTGTATCAATCCTGTTTCACAGGCTTCCATGGCAAAGCCTATTACCGATCCTGTGGACATGGAGTCCATGCCGAATCTGTCACAAAGCTTTGTCAGATGAGCCACAGCCCGGACATCGGAAATATCCAGGTTGGATCCCATGAGCCCTGCAGATTCGTATTCAACGATGTCGGTTACAATACCTTTAAACTTACCGGTTCTGACTGCTCCTATTTTGGAACAGCGTATGGGACATCCCATGCAGGCATTACTGCCCATCCATAGGTGTTTTTTCTGTCCCTTGTCAGCAAGTTTTGACGCCTTGGCAAAAGTGCCGTTTTTATAGTTTTTATGAGGTAGAAGGCCAGCCTCATTGGCAAATTCAACCGCAGAGGCCGTACCAGCTTCGCGCAGGGCATCCACATCCGGGCTGACCTCAAGTTCTTTAAACGCTTTTTGGCACGCGTCCTGAAATCGTTTGGGGTCTTTTACTCCAACAGTCTTGCTGCCTCGTACAGCCACAGCTTTCAGGTTTTTGGATCCCATCACAGCCCCTGCCCCGCCCCGGCCGGCCTGGCGGTTGTATTCACAGCATATCAGGGCATATGAGACAAGATTCTCTCCGGCCTGGCCGATACCGGCAATTTTGATGGTGTCATCCCCAATCTCTTTTTTGATGGCTTCGTTGGAATCCAGGGCATCGGTCCCCCAGATGTGGGAGGCGTCCCGTATTTCTACATCATCATTATCGATCCAAAGATATACGGGTTTGTCTGCTTTACCTGTAATGATGATACCGTCATAGCCTGCGTATTTGATTTCAGGGGAGAAACTGCCACCAAAGTAGGAGTCAAGAAACGTATTGGTCAATGGAGATTTTGTGACGACGCAACCGCGCATGGCAGGTGCCAGTGTGGCTGTTAATGGACCTGTCATGAACGTTAGCAGGTTGTCCGGACTTAAAGGATCTGTGCCAGGGGCCAACCGGTCATGGAGTAGTTTTGCTCCAAACCCCTTGCCGCCGATGAACTCCCGGATATAATCGTCGGGGACCGGGAGTGTGTCAACGGCGCCACGGGATAAATCAATCATGAGTAGGGTGTGTGTGTATGCCTCAATCATTAATTTAGCTCCCAATTTCTTTGGCTTGAACAAGTTCAAGGGCACCGGTGGGGCAGATCTCTACGCAGAGCGGCTGACCCTGGCACAATTCGCATTTATGGGCTTTTTTCTTTTCAGGATCCATCAGGATCATATCAATGGGGCAATATTTATCGCACATACCGCAGCCGATGCAGCGGTCAGGATCGATTTTAACAATCCCGTCATCACCCCTTGTGATGGCCTTTGCCGGACATACAGTCATGCAATAGGCTTGTTCGCATTGGTTGCAGACCACAGGCATATGGTAGAGTTTTTCGTTTTTATTAAGAATAGTCAGTCGAGCCAGCCTGGGATTGTATCCGCCGAACAGGTCAAATGAACAGGCGAGCTGGCAAATACTGCAGCCGGTACACTTGTCGAAATTTATGTGAATTCGCTGTTTGACGGCTCTTTCCTCCTGCAAGATGTTGATAAAACTTTTCCAGTTTTCACACCAAATATCACATAGTAGGTACTATGTCAAACCGTTTTTTATCTTGCAATTAAAAAAATGCTATGGTATGGCATTTATTCACATATCACATATTACATACTACGTGATGTAGGAAATGGTGTTCAACTTCAAACAGAAGGGAGGAGCCAGGTAAGTATGCTGAATGTTTCACATGTCACCAAAAAATTTGGTGAACAGACCGTGGTCAACGATTTGAGTTTTGCAGTTGAGAAAGGTCAGTTTTTTGGGGATACCAGGCCCCAAAGACGCAGAAAAGTCTCCCCGATTAAAGATCTTCGCTCCTTTGAAGATGAGAATTGGTCAGGTATCCCCTTCAATAATCCCCCAACTTTACATTTTAAGAATATTTCCAGCTTGAAACAAGGCATGCCAAGGAGAAATAATAATGCTTAAACTGTCAAAGGTCACCAAGCGGTTCGGCTCGCTGGTTGCCGTGAACGATCTAAGTTTCAATGTCGAAGAGGGACAGATTTTCGGCATCGCAGGTCCCAATGGGGCGGGTAAATCAACTGTCTACAACCTAATCACGGGATTCTACGATTTTGAAGGCTCCATCATTTTTGACGGAAAAGAGATCGCAGGGATGAAGCCTTATCAGATATCCAAGCTGGGTATCTCCCGTACATTCCAGATACCGCAGACATTTCCAAGCCTTACGGTTGAACAGAGTATTGAGGTCGGGAACCGGTTTGGTAACAAGGGGCCGCATGACAGCAAACGCATAGAAAAGGTTATTGACTTTGTTCAGCTTCATGATGAACGCAAAGAACTGACCGGCACCCTGAATTTGCTGGGTAAAAAAAAGCTGATGATAGGCGCAGCATTGGCAACAAATCCTAAAATACTAATGCTGGATGAACCCATGGCCGGCTCCAATGCACATGAAATAAAGGCATTGATGGAGTTGATAAAGAATATCAATGAGGAGTTGGGGGTTACCATCATCATTATTGAGCATTTTATGAAAGTGCTTACCGAACTTACTGAAGTGCTGATAATCATAGAGACAGGGACTGAAATCTGCTGCGGCGACCCTGTGGAAGTTACCAACGATCCAAAGGTGATTGAGTGCTATCTTGGAGGTGATCAATGATTAAGGTCTCAGGTCTGAATGCCTATTATGATCAATTCCACGTCCTCAAGGATGTGAGTATTACCGTCGAAGAAAATGGGGTTGTTGTGGTGATGGGGCCCAATGGACACGGTAAAAGCACCCTGCTCAAATCCATTTGCGGACTGGTGGAGAAGACCCAGGGGGATATTCTGTTGAATGATGCCTCTATTCTCAACTTGCCCACCGAAAAAATCGTCAACCTTGGTGTAACCTATATTGCCGAGACACGAGAGCTTTTTCCAAACATGACGGTTGTTGAGAACCTGAAACTCGGCGCTTACAGCAAGCATGCACGGCCATATGAGGCTGAAAACCTTGAATTAGTCTTTGACCTGTTCCCCAGGCTTGCCGACCGGAGGGGGCAGTTTGCCTCCACCATGAGCGGGGGGGAGGCCAAAATGCTTGCCATTGCAAGGGGCCTGATGTCTAACGCCAAATTTCTTGCCATTGATGAACCCTCACTGGGATTGCAGCCCAACCTGAGAACGGAAGTTTTTAACACCATTAAAACCATAAACGAGCAGGGGATGACGATTTTGCTTGTTGAACAGAACATTCCGCAGATCGCGGAATTGGCGAGCAAAGTGTACGTTCTGGAAGAAGGGCAAATTACTTTTGAAGGGAGTAAGGATGAGGCCATCAGCGATGATCATCTGAAAGAAATCTTTTTAGGGATGTAGTCAAAGGGTGCGGGACCATGTCGCCGCAGAGGGTTAAATCGGGAGATATTTTCTTGAAAAGAAGCGATTATGTTTAGTGAAGATACCGTTTTATTATTGTACGAGATCACCGATGTCATCATCGCAGGGCTTTCCAACGGTTCTGTGTATGCGCTAATGGCAGTGGGAATGACATTGGTTTACGGGGTGACAAAAGCCTTTAACTTTGCCTATGGCGATCTTTTTAATCTGGGTGGGTATTTTGCCTGGATACTGATTGTGGGGTTAGGTCTGCAATTTGGTGGCTATTTTACCGTATTGCTGATTGTGGTACCGCTTTTATTCGCTGTTGGATACGGACTGGAAAAGTTTTTGATCGCCCCATTGCGCAAAAGGGCAGACTGGGAGAACAGGGCAATGATGCTCACCCTTGGCCTGTCATTGTTTTTGAGCAATCTTTACATGGTGGTTTTCGGTGTAAAACTTAAAAATCTTCCCCCCATTATGGAGGGGATTCTGGAACTGGGCGAGATTGTCTTTTCCTATCAGGATATCATGATCTTTGTGATGTCCCTGGGGGGAATTCTATTGTTCGGATGGATGCTGAACAATACCCGCACCGGAATGGCTGTCAGGGCTGTGGCCCAAAATCCTGCCGGGGCCAAAATCGTCGGCATTAACATCAAACGTATTTTTGCCGCCACCTTTGCCATATCAACCGTTATGGTCGGGTTCGGCGGAATTCTCCTGAGTCAGAAACTCTTTATCAATCCCACTGCGGGCGGAGCGATCATGGTCAAGGCCTGGGTCGTCACGGCTTTCGGGGGGATGGGGTCAATCAGGGGAGGTCTTTACGCAGCGTTTATCATCGGTATGATGGAGGCCTTTGTGGGGTGGATATTTGGTATGAGTTATACCATTATCGCTCTTTTTGTTCTACTGCTGGCAACGCTGTCCATCAGACCTCAGGGACTCATGGGAAAAGGGACGTGATATTATGCAACTAAAACAGATGGCGACGATAATAGGAATTGTTTATGGGGTTCTGGCCATTTTACCCATTTTCGTGGGAGATGTGCCTTTTATTATGAATATATTGATCATGTGCCTGATCTGGGCTGTTGTGGCGTCTAGCTGGGATGTGATCATGGGGTTTGCCGGTATCTTTTCATTCGGCCAGGTGGCCTTTTTTGTGATGGGGGCATATTGCTCGGCCATCCTTGCCATCCACCATGACATACCCGTGGTGATGGCTATCGGGCTTGCTGGGCTTTTTACCGCGGTAATGGGTGCGCTGATCGCAATACCTTGTCTGCGGCTGGCAGGTCCGTATGTGGCCCTGGTTACCTTCGGGGTTCACATGGCGCTGCAGCCGCTCTTAAAAGGACAGATCGGTATCGCTTTGGGAACAGGGGGGGCATCAGGTCTTTTGACCATACCGCCCATCAGTATTTTGGGATATACATTCGGCACCGACAATATGGTTCCAACCTTTTACCTGATCCTGATGATTTCCCTTGCCTGTGTAACCACCATTATGATGATGATCAAATCATATTGGGGACTGGCATTCCTGGCGCTCAAGGATTCAGAACCCTTTGCTATGAGCCTGGGGATCAGTGCCTTTAAATACAAACTGATGGTGTTTGCCCTGACCTCATTTTTAACCGGTCTTATCGGCGGGGTATACGGACATTTTTATGGGGTGCTTTCGGTACGCATGCTTGATTTGGACTTATTCAGTATACTAATGATAATGATATTGGTCGGCGGCCTGGGGCACTTTCCCGGTGCCGTAATCGGATCGGTACTGGTGGTTATTGCCAGTGAATTGATGTCTCCCCTGGGCGTTTATCGCGCTGTGACCATGGGGGCCTTGGTGGTTGTCCTGGTGTTGGCATTACCAGATGGTGTGATGGGTATTTTCTCAAAGCGGATGAATCGTGCCGAGAGTGCATGAAGCTGAAAGCTTAAGAAAACATATGATACTGCTGGTTTACAATAATTGGTTAATCAAAAAGAGGAGGAGTCTATGAAAAGAGTTAAGCTTTTGTCGCTGATTCTGGCGATCTGTTTTTCTATGGTGCAGGGTGTTATCGCCGCTGAAACCATACCCATTGGGGTTCCCATCCCCATGACCGGCTGGGCTGCAGGGTCTGGCGCCGATTACTTCAACGGCATTAAAATGTCTGTGGATGAGATCAACGAAGCCGGCGGACTTTTAGGCAAACAGATTGAGATCATTCGATTTGATTCCAAAGGGTTTGAACCTGAGGTTGTGATGCAGGCGGCCAATTATCTGTGCGGACAGAAAAAAGTGGCCGCTGTGCACGCCGGCTGGGCCGGATGGGGACAGGATGTCCGTGCCTACGGAAAATACGACGCTCCCTTTTTTGCCGATGACGGATCCATAGACGCTGTAAATGTCTTCAGGGAAGATCCTGAAAAATATTCCAATATTTTCCAGCTGACCCCAACAGCGGAGGGCCAGGCTGAGAGTGTGTTCCGTGCACTGACCACCTTGCCCTATGAGTGGCCGAACAAGAAAATCGTTATTATCAATACCGATGATTCCTGGGGGCTTGGGATCTCTGATACCCTGATTAAAAATTATGAAAAGATCGGGTGGAAAATTGCCAAACGGGAGACCGTACCTTACGGAACCACTGAATGGGGGGTGATTTTATCACAGATCCGTCGTATCAAACCTGCACTGATCCACTTTGAAATCGCCAGTGGTCAGGAAAATATTTCTTTCTTTCAGCAGTTCCTGAAACGCCCGACCAATTCAATTGTGAGTCTTGGCTGGGGAATTACCCCCCGCGAGGTTGTAAATGTTCTTGGCACCAAAGCCGACGGGCTTGTGGGCCAGATGCCCTCAGGTTTAGCCGGACCCAAGGCACCCAATGCAGAAGGTCAGGCTTGGCTGGACAAGTGGCACAAACTCTATGGCTATCAGGTCCCGGCAGGCGCGTTTATCACCTATACCGCAGTTAAGGCATGGGCCAATGCTGTAACTAAGGTCGGAGATGCCTATGATTTCAAGGCGGTGAATACGTATTTGAAAGAAAATGGGTATAAAGGTATTCTGGGACAGCTTGAATGGGATAAGGATAATGTACTTCAACTCCAGAAAGGATCTCCCGTAGTCCATTACCAGGTGCAGGGTGGTGAGCTTCAGGCAATCTATACCGATCCTTCTATGGAACCCTATCCCGGATCCGAGTTTATCAAACCCCGCTGGATTAAGTAGTGGGAATTGATCGTCTAAGGGCGTAACAGCCATTTTGGAGACCGTGCAAAACTAATTTATGTCTGTTTACAAAAAACCTTAACGCATTGGGTATCCTGCAAACAGAATGTGAACTAATTATTGCGCGATCCCTTAGATAAAAAAGAAATGGCCGTCCTTTTTCCATGCAGGGAGACAAGGACGGCCATTTTTATTCAAATCGAACTTATCTGATCGCAAGTTCAATTCTAAGGAGAAATTATATATGAAAAAGCGTTTGAAAGCAATTTGTACCCTTATCCTGATAGTCTTTTTCATCACGGGCTGTGCTCAGAAACAGGCCACCGTAGCCAACAGTGTAAAAAAGCCGAAGAATGTAATCATGATTGTTGGTGATGGTATGGGACCTGAGCAAGTAGGTATGCTGCTAACCTACTCCCGCCAGGCTCCTAACCGGGTTCTTTCAGAAACAGCTTTTGACAGACTCATGGCCGATGGTGGCGGCATGGGGCTTATGATGACCAATGCTCATAATGTCCTTGTTGTTGACTCTGCTGCTGCTGGCAGCCAGATGGCTACCGGGAAATTTGCCGGATCTGAAATGGTCGGCCTGGATTACAACGGGGACAAAGCCGAAACCGTTTTGGAGCGGGCAAAAGCGTCTGGTAAATCAACCGGCCTGATCTCCGACACAAGGGTTACTCACGCCACTCCAGCTGCCTATGCTGCCCATCAGCCTCGCAGGAAAATGGAAAATGAGATTGCTGTTGATATGCTCACTTTAGGTCCTGATGTCCTTATGGGTGGAGGATTACGTCATTGGATTCCCAAATCTGCAAATGATAAAGCGTCTGCTGTCAGAAAAGAACTCGACGAAATGACCGAAGGATCTGTCCGGATCAAATCTAAGAGAAAAGATGACAAAAACCTTTTGGCTGAAGCTAAAAATAAGGGATACAGTCTTGCATTCAATAAAAACCAGATGGATGCGTCACAAGGAAAGCTTCTGGGACTTTTTTCCTACTCAGCCATGCCCGATGCCATTCGCGTAAGCAATTCTCTTGACGATCCTTCCCGGAATATGCCGACTCTCAAGGAAATGTCTGCAAAGGCAATTGATATTCTTTCTAAAAACGAAGACGGTTTTTTCCTGATGGTAGAGGCCGGATTAATTGACTGGGCCGCCCATTATAACGATGCAGGGCTCATGCTCCATGAAATGATGCGGATTAATGAAACCATCAACTATGTCCTGGACTGGGCAAAAGACAGAGACGATACCCTGATCATTGTGACCGCAGACCACACCACAGGCGGTTTTGGGTTCAGTTATACAGGTAAAGACATCCCGGAGGCACGCACACTTTCCGGAGAAATGTTTGAGGGCCGTGAGTTCAAACCCGGATATAACTTCGGAGATCCCAAAATATTGGATAAGCTTTATAACCAAAAACTGAGCTATACTGATATTTATGGTAAATTTGACGGCCTTGCAAAAGAGGCTCAAACCCCTAAAGCTCTGGCAGCTTTAATCGATGAGTATACACAGTTCCCGGTAACCGATGCCCAGGCAGCAAGAACCCTTGAAACAGAGGATAACCCCATTTACGTGGAAGGTCATTCCTACCTTGGAAACAAAACGGTTCCCAAGCTGGACAACAGAGATGAATTTTTTGTTTATCAGCTGTATGACAACCGTCAGAACCTTCTGGCTCTTGAAGTGGCTGCGGATCAGTTTGTGGTTTGGAATACCGGTACTCACACAGCTACTCCAGTCCTGGTTTTCACCAAGGGGGCTGATGCAGCACGCGAGCCCTTTGAAGGTATTATGCACCATACTGAGCTTGGGCAGCAGATGATGGAAGCGGTTACACCATAGTATCTATTTTATTGAAAGTGTAAAAATTGCCCCTCGGCTTAGTTCTGTGGGACTAAGCTGAGGGGCAATCAAAGTAAAGGTTCTTGCTTATGAGCGAAAAAAGGAAAAACCTGGAAAGGATTTGCCAGCTGTGGGGGTGGGGGTTATTTATTATCTCTGCTCTTTTTTATGGGGCCGCCAGCCTCAAGGCGGGAGATATCCTCGGGTTTTTAGGCAGTTTATTTTTCCTGGTGGCCTGCCTGGTGTTTTTAATCCCTTTTACCATTAAAAATAAAAGCGGATAGATATTCATTCAGTTATTTAAGCTGGCGGTATCAAAAACCGGTTGTGTAAAATGCCAGGAGGTCAACCGGCACTTGACCTTTTATACGGTTAATGTAACAACAGCAGCCAGATAATAATAACCGCAATAAAATAGAGAAATGACACATAAACACGATTTTGTAACCTGCCCTACTTGTGGGACAAAAGTGCCGGTATCAGAATCAGTCTCAGACCGTCGGTCCTTTATCATAAAAGCCACTTCCGGGAAGACGCTTGAGTGGATGGCCGGACCGGATTGCGATTTAAACTGGTTTCAGGCCTGCAAATGGGTTGAAGAACTTGATGATGCCGGCTGGCGAATGCCGTCAGTAGACGAGCTTAATGAACTCACCGATTTAGTGATCAAAGGCCTTGGGGGTTCAGGCTGGTGGGTCTGGTCGGATGAAGCAGATGGCCCCCTGTCAGCCAAGGGTCTGGACATTAACCTTGGACAGATCTACAGTGGCGGCCGGGAATTGGACAGTGGCGGGCGGGTCTTTGCCGTTCGGTAAACATGTGTCCGCGAGAGTGAAAACATAAAGGAGAAAAATGACTGCACCGCTCAATAAAAAGGAAGCTAAGCGACTGGCTACCCGTAAAAGAATTCTGGATACGGCAATTTACCTTTTTTCCCGTCTTGGATACCACAAAACAACCATCCAGGACATTGCCTATCATATTGGCATGACAACAGGTGCAGTGTTTCACCATTACAGCTCAAAAAAAGATATTCTTGATGAGGTGCTTGAAATATTAGATGGCAGTTTTGATTCGTATATAGAGTTCCTCCAGAAAGATCATGAAGACTACGACAGCATAGTTAAAGGGATTCACGACATTTTCTTGGATCGGTTTAATAACCAACCAAGCACCATTATCGCACTGTATTCTCTTACTGCAGAGTTCAGCGGTATCCGGGGCCCTGTTATCATTAAATGCCAAGCCATTTACGATCGGTTTGTGGATGCATTTGAAATAGCAGTAAACCGATTTTCACCAGACAGGGACAACAAAGCCCGGGCCATTTGTTTTATTTCCGCCCTCCAGGGGGTTGCCCTACAAGCACTGATCAGGGACGGTGAAATGACTATTGAAGATCTTTTGGCCGGATTCTCAGCCTAACTTTAATCACATTACCACGCTTTTATCCTGGCCTGGGGTACAGGTCTGTCATTTTAACTTGCCTTTTTTCTGACTTTCATCATACGTCTGCCCAGCCAGATAAAGGGTTTTGTCATGAATCCTTCCATATCCGCTGCCACTTCTTCGAGCAACTCCGGAATTTGCAGGGCCTGGGGACATTTATCCACACATTTGCCGCACTGGACACATTGGGACGCCATACTTGATTTATCGGTTACGAGCCCGCCGTTCTGGAAAAGATACATCATTTTGGCTGCCCGGTCTTTAAACGCATGTTTTGAGTTATAGCACTCAAAGCAAGAAGGGATATTGACACCTGCGGGACAAGGCATGCAGTATTGGCATCCTGTGCACCCCACTTTCATTACCCGCCTGAATTCAGTTGCGGCGTCGTCAACAAGTTTTGCCTCAGCCTGGCTAAACCTTTTGGGTAAGGCAGTTTTAGCCAGTTGAAGGTTTTCGCGTATGTGCTCATCATTGTTCATGCCTGAAAGGATAACCGTGACCTCGGGATGGTTCCAGATCCAGGAAAGTGACCAGTCAACCGGAGTGCGTTTATGCTCGGCGCTTGACCATATTTTTTGAACGGATGGGGGAGGTGTTTTTGCAAGATTACCACCACGCAGGGGCTCCATGATCATGACAGCCATGTCTTTAGAGGCCGCATATTTTAAGCCCTGGGTTCCGGCCTGATTTTCGGTATCCAGAAAATTGTACTGGATCTGGCAAAAGGTCCAGTCATAGTCGTCAACAATGTTGTTAAAATCCTCTGACAATCCGTGAAATGAAAATCCTGCGTTGATGATTTTACCTTTCTTTAAGGCATCATCCATGAACTCAATCACCCCATGTTCCTTGGCATGTTCCCATAATTCCTTGTTCAATGCATGGATCAGATAGTAATCAATACGGTCGGTACAAAGCTTGGCTAACTGTTCATCGAGTATTTTATCCATGTCCTGCTTTGATCCGGCCATCCAGTGAGGAAGTTTGGTGGCAAGCTTTATGTTGTCCCGGCATTTGTTTTTTGAAAATACCTTACCGACAAATCCTTCGCTCTTTTTATTATGATAAGGATATGCTGTATCATAATAGTTGACCCCTTGATCCATGGCATACAACATCTGTTTTTCAGCCAGCTTTTCATCGATACTTCCCAGCCTTGTGGGAAACCGCATGCACCCGTATCCGAGAGCTGAAAGTTTGTCTCCGTTTTTTGGAACAGTTCTGTATTGCATGTTCAAAACTCCTTGGTCATGAGGTGGATGGTTTTATATTAAATCAAATATAACTGAACGTTCATTATTGTTTGTGTTTCATTTTTGAGGCTGATTTGTTTATTGACCAGCCAGTTAAACGGTTCATGTTTTAAAAAAGCTAAGTAGAGAATGGTTTCTTATATCAATATTTAAGGCTGTAAGTGCCGTGTTTGACCTTCATTGCTCAATTAGTCGCTATGGATATCAGCTTTTCGTTGTTTGTCGAGCATAATAAAATGTTCATTCATTTATGTCAATCAAATAATCATCTCTGAGTCACAGATTTTTGTGGCTTCAGGTGGAGATTTAAACAAAAGTTAAGCAGAAAGGTTATTCTTGTATGAATTCATTTTTGTTTTCTGTCACATTGCAGATTGTTCTCATCGTCATAGAAAAAATTGCAACCAGCATCTAATTCTTTTTTTAAGTGTTCTTTAGCGCGGTGATATCTGATTTTAACTGTGGCAACGGTAATATTTAAAATATCTGCAATCTCTTTATTTGATTTGCTTTCATAATCTTTTAGCAGCAGGACTGTTTTGAAATTCGCAGGGAGCCTGTCAATGAATTCCTGGACACAGGAACGCATTTGCACATTAATGATTTTTTGATCAATAAATTCTGACGTTTTTCCTGTCCACACATTTTGATCATGGATCCGGTCAGGTACCTCGCCCTTTTTTTTATCAAGGTAAGTGTAAGAAAGGGTTTTTGTTTTATCAATGGCGGTATTTGTAGCTATTTTATACAACCATTGCGATACTTTTGACGGCTCCTTTAATGATGCCATGTTTTTATGCGCTTTATTAAAAACTTCCTGTGCCACATCCTCTGCCAGATAGGGGCCGACCAATCTTACCAGGTATTGATGGATCTTTTCGAAATAGGAGTTATAAAATTCTTTGAAATCCGGTTGAGTTTTCATACAAACCTTCTTTTTGTGATTTCATGGCTAATAAGCCATTAACCAATTTGTTGACAACATTTTTTACTCGTCATCGCACACTTTAAATCATCTCAGATTTTTTTTAAAAAATGTATCCTTTTTATCATTCAAATCGTCTTTAAAAACAGAAGGCAGGAATAAGACATTATTTGCGAACATAATAAATGAAAAAACAATGCTGAAAATTTGATTAAGGAGAGATGATGAATGATTTAAAATCACAGTTTACTATTACATATGAAAACGCAACGGGTCATTGCCCGGCTGGGGAAAAGTTCAGCAGGAAAATGATGGATCTGTCTAAAACACCTGTGATTTCATGCGAAGGATCATGTATCCGGGGAGAAATTGCAAGGCTTGCAGCAAATATGGTAGCAAAAGAAGACGAATTTGCCCGTGGCTGCCATGGCGAATTTCTTTCGGTGCCTCATTCAACCATGGCAAAATGGGCAGAAAAATCAAAGCGAATCGTTGTCATAGATGGGTGCTTTCTGCACTGCCATGGCCGGTTAATGCAAGGAATCTATGGAAAAGACCAGTTGGCCGTTTTTGATGCGCTTTCCTTTTACGGCAAGTACACGGATCTGATGGATATTGATGATGTCCCGGCAGAGCAAAGAAAAGACGCCGCAGTGGCCGTGTTTAAAGGCGTTTTAAATCACTTAGACCAGGAGGCACCGCTTTGTGTTCCGGTTGAAGCCAATGTACGCTGTAGTGATAAATCGAACGTTGCGGAAAGTTCCTGCTGTAGTTAGGATAAATCGTTTTTGATGAAAACCGGTTGTCCCTAAAATATAGGTGAACCATATGCTATTGAAAAACTATACCTTAGAAATATTTAAATCAAAATGCCAGTCCAGTGCCAAAGGCGTGCATTGTTTTGCAAAATTAGAAGAAGATGTAAGTGATGCGTTGCCTTATTTAAATGCTGTATTGGGCGGTTTTGAATATTTGACTGATCCGCCTGCCGTAACTTTTAAAGCCCAGGGTAAACTGATTACCGTCCATGGGGATAAAATAGCAGTAAATGCTTTAAAATCCGAGTCTGAAGCCGTTAAAATCATAAACTGGCTAAAGAACGAAATCAATTCGGCCTGGGAGAATAAGGATACGATTTCTCCAAGCTATAAGGGGGCTCCAAAGCCAGGGATTCTTGAAATCTTAAAGCTGTTGCCAAAAACCAATTGCAGGGAATGTGGCGAGCCTACCTGCCTTGTGTTTGCCACCAAAATCGCAGAAGGTGCCAAAGGCCCTTTGGACTGCACAACCATAGACTCTTCTCAAAAAGATACTCTGATTGAGTATATGGATCAATTTGATCTGGATGTATGAGACCTGTGACGTTTTGTTTTTATTGTAAGGCCAACTGCAAAGGCTTCTTTACAGGGGGGCTATCCACCATTAAAACAGCCAGGTAAGACCGATACCACAGATGATGGCTGTAGAATCGTAATACCCGATGTTGGCGTCGTCCTTGGTGAAGCCGGAGTATATGTTGAACATGAAATTGTTCCATCCAAAGGGGGCCATATAGCCTGCACCAATGATAGCATTGTAGGCCCATTCCTCCCTGGTTTTTTCAAATATGGGATTGGTGGCATCATATTCGGTATGCTCAATGGAAAGAGTGGAAAAGCAGTTCCATTTCCCTAAATGTGTTTTGAACGTGATCTGCCCACTGAATCTGTCAAAACTGTAGGCGTCGCCGTCCATGTCTCCTTTGGTATAAGTGAGACAAGGTTGAATCATTATATGATTATTCAGTGGGATTGCATATAAAGCTTCTATTTGGTGAAAGTCTCCGGAGCGCTTCAGGGACCGAAATTCCTCATAGGTTATGGTGCCCCTTTGGTAATTGTCCAGGCCTGCATTGTCGTTATCGATATCCTGTGTGCCAAAACCATATCTTAAGGTCAAAGGGCTGCCGAATATAGATTCAGCACCAACTCTCACAGCCTGGGACTCCCGGTCCGTTTCATCCCGGTCGGCGCCTGTAAGGTAAGGATCTTCCCAAACTTCATCTGCTAAACCTGCAATCTCAGGAATATAAGAAATGCTGAGTATCGTGCCGTTCATAAGCTTTTGTTGAATGCCTGCCTCAAGCATAAAGGAACCCTCAATAATGTTTTGTTCCGGTGTGCCGGCAAAGAATCGTGTGGACCTGTTCTCAAGAGTATAACCGATATCCCACAGAAACATGGCTGCAAATTCAGTCTCTGAATCAGCGTCCTCGTCCAGTGAATCAATTTTTCTGTTTTCATCACTGACTTCTGAAAGGGATTTTGAATGGATGATACCGATCATTGGTTGAATGCTTCCGCTGAACCCCGGTGAAAAGGAGTCATTTTGTTGGCCTTGGTCTTCTGCGCAAGATTCTGCCAGTGCTGTTCCGGTGAGATTAATAAACACAAGACACCAAACCAGACCTGCAATAATTTTTGAATTCAACTGAATCATTATGTCTCCCCTTAGGTTATAAATATTGGCAGAGAGCATACAGGTCAGAACGTGAACAAGCTGTAGAAAAAAAGTGAAAAAAATGTGAAAAACTGTAGGAAAAAGTTACGGTAAGTATCGCTAAGACAGTTGCTATGAGATTTTAGTTTCTGAAGTAATATTGTCGCTAAAACAAACTATTGGTTAAGGAATAGTTTATATGTAAAATTTTTGATTTAACCTGGCAGACGGAGTCAGAATTCTGACTCAACTTAACCACAAAATGTACTGTTAGAATTAGAGCTTCGATACTGAGTTTTTATACCATATTCAACACCTTGGGTTTACTTATTCAGGGCCGAAGAATATGCATTTGAATGCATGAATATTTTGATGATCCAGGTTAATGCAAGAATCCTTGACTCCCGTAATGATAAACTAAACGGTGTATAATCTTTCCTATTGCATTTTTGGACAGGGAATGACTATCTCCGATTCACTTTATTTTCAGATTTTATCCAATCTGTCTTCAAATTGGTTGGATATCATTCAAATTTTAAGGATATACGCTTACCTCTCGTATAGTAATTGATAACCGGGTTTTAATCATTTTGTTAGATTAATCACCATAAAAGGAGAAGGAATATGAGCTTACCTGGAAGTGGATAAAAATCCCGATCCTGGATTGTAACCAGGACCGGGATTTTTTTGCTTATTTTAATAAATTAAAGTTTGAATTTATTCATAACCTGCATAAGCTTTTCAGACAACCCGGACAGGTCTTTTGACCTGACATCAATGAGATCACTGTTTTCTGTCATCTCATTGGCTGCCTGAGTCACTTGGCTGATATCCTTTGCGATCTTAGTGGAAACAGTTGAGCTTTCTGCAATATTATCGTTTATTGCATCAATCCCCTGGGTGACATTGACAATATTTTCAGAAATATTCTGTGTTGTGGCAGACTGCTGTTCAACAGCCGATGCTATCATCAATACGATTTCATTTACTTTGTTGGAAACCTCTGAAATATCCCCTATCTGTTCAACGGTTTTTCCAGTGGATGCCCGCATTGTTTCAATTTTCTCTTTGATTTCGTTTGTAGCGGCTGCGGTTTGTGTGGCAAGATCCTTGATTTCATTTGCAACAACAGCAAACCCTTTTCCGGCGTCTCCGGCTCTGGCAGCTTCAATGGTGGCGTTTAAGGCCAATAAATTTACCTGATCCGAGATGTCTGTGATGACCCCGACAACATAACCGATATCATCTGCTGCATTCCCAAGTTCCTGAATCTGCCCGGACGCCTGGTTTGTTTTTAAGACAACATCTTCTGTAATTTCTTTTGCCTGGATTGTATTTTTTGATATTTCATTAATGGTGTAGGTCATCTCCTCTGTCGAAGAGGCGACTACTCCCATGTTGCCTGCTGCCTCTTCCATGGAAGCTGCAACAGATGTCATATTGGCACTCATTTTTTCAACTGCTGCTGATACGGAATTAGAATTATCGGCAGTCTGTTCTGCTCCCTTTGCCATTGTCTTGGAAATTTGCTCAAGGGTTGTTGATGATTCGTTTAATTCATTTGCATATTGAACCACATCGGAAACAAGGGTATGAATTTTATCGATAAACGAGTTAAACCATTGGGCAACCTGGCCTATTTCATCCTGTGACTTAACTTTCAGACGATTGGTTAAATCACCATCTCCTTCTGCGATATCCTTTAACTTTTCAACGATACTGATAAGGGGTTTCACCAATGTCCCTGCAGCTAAAAAAGCAACCGGGATCACTAGTATCATACACACCAAAGACACAATACCGATCATCATAACCATCTGCCAGGTATTGGCCCGGAAAATCTCATCTGATTGCAGAACGATTAAACCACCGATGAATTTTCCTTCAGAATATACAGGAAGAATCCCTTGAAAATAAGTCTGAGGGTCAATATCAACATCACTAAAATAAAAGGTTTGGTTGGCGATTGACCAGGCTGGATCTGAGGATTGAGGAATATAAGAAACATCCACTGATTTATAATCGGGCAAGTCACCCGCACTGAACCTGTCGTTCACAATTAAATTCATTTTCATACCGGTGATTCTGTACATTTGCTGAACAAATGCCTCTGAGAGTCTTTCTTCAGCCACTGTAAAGCCCACCTGAACCGGCTCTACCTTTTCAGTTTCCTCATTAAAAGAATTGGCATAGATCGGTACCACTATTTTCATTTTTAAGAATTTTTCCGATCGACCAAAGGATACTGACAACTGATCCGGTATTTTCCCCCCATAGTTCACGGGCAGGTTAAGCCCTTTTACTTCAGATCCTTCAATGTATTTAATCTGGTCATATGCCTCCCCCTTTTCAAAGGTTCGGTAATAAAATTTGGACTTAAACCGATATCCCATTACGATTTGAGCGGCGGTCTGTTCTTCAAAATAGTTTATCAGTTCACCCTCATTTGAATAAATACCAAGGCTTAACAAGTTTTCCAGGGTCGCGGTATTGGTAATCATGTTTCCAATTTTTTCAAAACTTGGGCGCATCATATTCAAACCACTGTCTTTGTATTCTATGAGGAATTTAACAACATCACCGATTTTATTGACCGTGACCATTTGAGACATTGACTCAGAAAACAATTTTTGCCTGTCAACCAGTGAATTCTGCACGACGGTTAATGACTTTGCAATTGCCTGCTGTGCCGTATCGCTACTCTGTTGATTGACAATCAATGATACAACCGCTGTTATTGCAACACAGACGATAAAAACAAGGATGAGCGCTCCCTTAAGAATTTTATACCGAAGTTTTTTGTTCATTGTCGACTCCTTAAATGGTTTGATCCAATAAACAGTGTATACTTTTCAAAACCCGAACACTGAAAAGCAGTACCGGTCTAACCAGATACACCTCAGGATTAAATCCGTCAAGGGATAAGGCATGGCATCAAATTAAAATCTCCCATACAAAAGTACCCTCCTAAAACAGATGGATGACCTTGGAAATGCACAATATTTTTTTGATAGAATAAATGTTTCAGATATAAAAATCGGAATTGCTGTTAACAAAAACATGGTAACGGACAAACCGCAGATGTTTGCGTAAACCAGACTCTAGATTAATTATCTTATGCAGAACGTTTACATGGGAACATATGTAAACGATACCGATCGTATTTATGAAATTTTCAAAGTAAAATTTGCCTGGTTTTTGAGGAAAGGCCAATTCCACATTACGTCTATTACCTGTCGTTTTGGGTTAATTTTCTAAAACCACAACATCTTGTGTTTGGTTCCATATCTGAAGACCTGGTATATAATACCATGTCAACTTCTTGGCTTTTCTCATTTCCCTCATTATTTAGCTTGTTAATTGGCTGCTGATTAGTTTTGCCAGTTTGTGCATTGATATCGGTTTCATGGCAATTGCCGAGACGCCCGCCTCTTTAGCTTGCTTTTCATCTATCAATGAACGATTTCCGGTAAAAACGATAATGGGCACGTCAGGCTGGATGTCTCTCAGTTTTTGGGCCAATTCAACACCATTCATTTTCGGCATTGTCATATCTGTGATAACGATATCGAATCGATCGGGATCTTTTGAAAATACTGCCAAGGCACTAACAGGGTTTGTGCATACTTCGACTTTATAGTTAAGAGCGGTCAATACATCTCTGGCAACTTCGGCCAATGGTTTTTCATCATCAATAAATAAAATCGTTTCATTTCCGGCTCTTTCTTTTGCTGTTTCAATTGCGAGGGGGACTTTTTGAGGGGGAGCATCAATGACTGGAAATAAAATTGAGACTCGGGTGCCTTTTCCTCGGACACTGTCAACAAAAATCTGTCCGTTGTGACTTTTCACGATTCCATGAACAACCGCCAATCCCATTCCCGTACCTTTACCGATCTCTTTTGTTGTAAAATAAGGGTCAAAAATTTTATTGCGGTTTGCAGGATTAATTCCTGACCCTGTGTCTTTTACGACAAGCTCGACGAATTTGTTAGAAGCGCTAACTTGTTCTCCATTTTGTAAATCAACAGTACGAAGACTTATTGTCAGGACACCTCCTGCCTCTTGCATTGCATGGGATGCATTTGTGCACAAATTAATAATAACTTGATGAATCTGGGTCGAATCAGCAAGGATTGTATTGATTGATGTGGGAACGTTTGCATCAATTTCTATATTGGATGGAATAGATGATCGTATAAGGTTGATAGATTCATTAATAACAGAAGCGATATCTGTTGGCTTTTGAGATTGCTCTGTTCGTCTGCTGAAGCTTAACAACTGCCTTACAACGTCTTTCGCACGCAGACTTGCAATTCGTATTTTTTGAATCTTATCGTAGAACGGATTATCAACCGGCAATTTGTTTAAAACGAGCTCTGAATTTCCTAAAATAATACCAAGAATATTATTGAAATCATGGGCAATCCCACCGGCTAAAGTACCTATGGATTCCATTTTATGGGACTGGCGAAGCTCCTCTTCCATTTGTTTTCGTTCTGAAATATCGCGATCAATTCCCCTGTACCCTTTAAACTCACCTTCGGAGTCAAAAATAGGGGTGCCGCTGGAATCAATGGTTACAAGGTGCCCGTCTTTATGCTGGTTGATATTCTCTAAACCGGTAAACGGTTCATGAAGATCTTTGGATTTTGAAAATTCTTCGGCAACCTTTTCTTTTTCCGGAGACGGGATCAGGTCAAACGCTGATTTTCCAATTACTTCATCCGGAGTATAGCCTAATAACTTGGTAACCCCGGGGCTGGAATATGTAAAAATGCTATTCTCATCAAATTCCCAGATCCAGTCTGAGGAGGTTTCAGCCAAGTGTTGAAACCTTAATTCCAGTTGTTTTCGCTCTGTTAAATCCCGGCCGATAGAAATAAAATACCTTGGCAAGCCGCTATCATCATTCATTGTCGAAACATTATATTCTGTAGGTATTCGTCTGCCGTCCTTACAGATTAGATTGAGTTCTATGGTTCCAAAACCTGTTCGGTTAACCTTCTCGATAAAAGGTATCGCTTTTTTTGTATCTTCAGGGCTGAAATATGATTCAGGGGCTTTCATTCGGGCGATTTCATCATCAGTATATCCTGTAATTTTATTGAATGCATGATTCCAGCGTATCGCTTTCCCTGTAGCAGGTTCAAAAAGAAAAAACGTGTCCCTTTGTGAATTTAAAGCTGTTTCTGTGAATTCTTTTTCTTGTCTAATTTCTTTTTCACTTTGCTTTATTCGGGTAATGTCGCGGGCAATGCCAAGAACACCTATTAGATTATCGTCAGTGTCATACATTGGTGTTTTTACAGTTTCCAGTAATTCTGTATGGCCGTCATCGGCAAAAGTCACTTCTTCCAAGTTAACATTGGGGCCATTAGAGGCAATTGCCGCTTTGTCTTTTTCCCGGAAAAAATCAGCTAATTCCGTATCAACAAAGTCATAGTCTGTTTTCCCGATAATATCAGCTTCTTTTGCACCAAAGAATCGTTCAAACTTTTTATTGCAAGAGATGTATTTACCGTCAGGATCTTTCAACCAAACAAGATCAGGTATGGTTTCCAGTAACGTCCGTAACTGCGCTTCACTTTTACCTATTTCCCTGTTTTTTATTTCGATTTCATAGGTTTTTCTTTTCACCTGTATTCTAGATATGTAAATCACAAGTAATAAGAATATGAGCAGAAACCCAACACTTTTTAATGTTGTTTTGATCCATTTGGGAAATATCTCAACGGTTTTTTCGGCTATTTCTGACTCAAAATATCTTTCCAGCAATTGGTAGTAGATTGAGTTGTTGTCGTTTATAAGTTTTTTTAGTTGATAGTCTAATTTTTCGGACAGAATTTGTGTCTGTGGCCCATCTTTAGTGAAAGCAAATTTCATACTTATAGGTTGAAAAACAATGGCTGTTTTCTTTAGATTGAATTTATCATCGTTTTTATCGCCATAATTTCTATTTGTAACACAAGCATCAGCCAGACCATCTTCAACCGCCCTAAATGCCTTGTCATAGTTATCAAACTCTATAAAGGTGCAGTCTATATTAAAGTTATCAACGATTTCTTTTATGCCGTCTGAACCAATAAAATTGACACTGCCTTCAAGGACAGCAATTTTTTTATTTTTCAGATCAGTGATTGATTGTATCAGTGAATTGGTTTTGCTGACATAAACTCTAGACCAACTCATGAGAACGGAAAAGGCTGAAAACTTGTAAATCTGGGCTCTTTTTTGAGTGTAGGCGACATCCGGCATTATATTAATCCGGTTGTCCTTTAATCTTTCTAAGTTCTCGTTCCAAGTACCGTGGACATATCTAACATCCCAGTTTTCTTTTTTAGCTATGTGTTCAATGAGTTCATACCAAAATCCTGCAACATTGCCATTTTCATCTGTAAAAATTTTAGGTTTGTTTTCATACACACCAACTTTAACGATAAGCTTTGTATCCTTTGTCTGAGCGGTGCTGTGATCAGTTAGCATTGAAATAAAGACAAAAATGCAGACTGCAAAAATGCGAATGAATCTAAATTGTGAAATATTCATATTTTCCATAAATCAATGAATAAATTCAAAGCTGTAAGAGTGTGTGTTATTTATTTCGAAGCACTGACTGTACGGAAACTATATCATATTTAAATATAAATTCTATAGCCGGCAGAGAAATGAATATCTATGATTAAGTCTAACCTTGATAGTTAATGAACCTGGTTAAAACGTGGTGAGGAAAATTACTGACAAAAACGAATTTGTGTCTGGCATGGTATTTCAAACAAGCAATGATGCGCTAAAGAGACTGTGTGATGCTTTGGCCAGGAGGTCGGATCGCAATATCATTTACCGGATTTATCCAAGCATCGTATCCGGCATTTGTAAGGATATCCACGACATCTTTTAAATAGCCTTTTTCTTTCATGTCCTGCCAAAGCATTGCATTTGTCTTCAGAAATTCCTTTGGCAGCATCATTGTTTTTGGAAAATATAAAAATCCGTCGATTTTGCGTTTACAGAGGCCGTGATGTTCCAGCAATTGATCCATAACCTTACTAAAGTCAGCCCAAAACGACTGGTTAGAACGGATTGTGCCAGCTAATTGAGCCAACAGCATTGCTTCAGGGTCTTTCTCGTGAATAGTGAACCAGGGTATAAGGGAAATATGGCTCAGATTATCAAGGCTGAAAGCGAATTCGTGAAGAATTAATTCGTCATACTTTTTTCTATAAACGGTGTACCTGGATTGCGCACCAAGACCGTTTGTTCCTATGATAAGCAGACCGTTATGTAAAAGATGGTTTTTGATGTGATGCAGCGACTCTTTTCTTGTGTTATGGGCGAAATATAAAAACAGATTCATGCATCTAATGACCTGGGCTTTCATGGGTGGTAAATCCATCATATCGGACTTTATGAAATTGAAGTTGGCCGTTTCAAAGTCCATTGCATGATTTCGTATGAGCTTGGCACCATTTTTCTCAGCAGTTTCACAGGATTGGGAAACCGTGTTTTGAAGCAATGGAAGAAGATCCTGAAAAAGTACTTTGAATCGATTTATTGTGCCTTTGGGATCTGCGTATACGGGTTTACTATCAGAATTCATGGATGTCTGGAAATAAAGAAATTTGCCGGCCTGGTTAAAGCATGCGTAATGCCCTTTGCTGTCGTATAGCACATAATCAGCAAATGAACGGTCTACCCCGTAGACTTGCCATTCGGGAAGTCTACGGGCCGTATCAATCGTTGTCATAGGCGGAAAACCACATCCTACATCTATAAAGATGTTCTGTTCTTTATTACAAGGAAAATTTTGTTTAACGATATAGTCATCAAGTTTTTTGTGGCGGCCCGAAACCGTTATGGGCGGTATCTGTCCACCCCATGCATTAGGGAGAATACTTGGGATTGTGGTAGACAACCAGCGGATAAGAACAGGATTAAACTGGGCTATGGAATATCGTGAACGTTTCATAAGATCCAGCATGCGTATGATAAACCCTTGGGCATCAGGCGACAGTTCAGTTAAGGCCACTGCACCAGTTAAATGAGGAGGAAAGCCTTTACCAAGGATTTTTTCTGAAAGAGTTTCAAAAGATATGTCTTTGATAGATTGCATTTGTTTTATCCAAAAAATGGATCTCCTCGACTAAGAATTTTTTGACAGGGGAAAGTGGCATGCCACCTTGTGCCCCTCTTCTATTTCCCTAAAGTCCGGTTCTTTTTGAGCGCATAGGGTTTCAGCATTAGGGCAGCGTGTCCGGAATCTGCATCCGGATGGCGGGGCTGCTACAGAGGGTTTTTCTCCTAAAACCAGGTGTTTTTTACATGGTGAAAAGTTAGGATCTGGCCTGGGAATGGCATTGATTAATGCCCTGGTATAAGGATGATAATGAGTTTTGTATAATTTTTCAGAAGGTGCTTCTTCGCATAGTTTGCCAAGATACATCACCATAATCCTGTCACAGATATTCTTAATCACGGCAAGATCATGGGAGATGAACAGCATGGAAAGACCGTGGATTTTTCTTAAGGCTTCGAGCAGATTTATGATCTGTGCCTGAATTGAGACATCTAAGGAAGAGACCGGTTCATCACAAATCAAAAGTTCCGGCTCTGACATCAGCGCCCTTGCAATTTGAATGCGCTGATTTTGCCCTCCGGAAAACTGAAACGGCATTTGATTACAACTCCCAGGATCAATGCCAACACACTCCAACATATCCATGGCACGCCGCTTTCCTTCTTCACGGTCTGTTATTCCAATAACTTTTAGGGGGGCTGTAAGTGTGTCAATGACTCTGCGACGGGGATTCAGTGATGAAACAGAGTCCTGAAATATCATTTGAAACCTTGGTCTAAATCGTCTTAACTGTCTTTTAGTCAATTGGGTTAGGTCTACTTCAATTTGATCTGCTCCTTTAAAAATGACATGGCCTGAAGTAGGTGCCGGAAGCTGCATAATGGCCCTGGCAATACTTGATTTGCCGCATCCTGATTCACCGACTAAGCCTAGTGTCTCTCTTTTGGCGATGCTGAAACTGACATCAGAAACAGCCTGTAACTTTTGTTTGCCTTGGCCTTTGAACGTGACAGATAGTTTCTTAACCTGGAGTATATCTTTTATCATTTGGCTGCCCCGTTTATCGGATACCAACAGGCAAACTGATGGCCGTTGTTTTTTTCATCAGAGGATAAAGGCGGTGCCTGGTTGATGCATTTTTCTTGTACACGATGGCAACGCGGAGCAAAGCTGCAGCCTTTGGGTAGGTGACTAAGATTTGGAGGATGGCCCTCAATAGAATTAAGTGTTGTGTGCGGCGGGCTTTCAAGCCGCGGAATAGAATGCATCAAGGCTTGGGTATACGGCATGCGCATGTTGGAAAACAAATGCTTTGCGGGTGCCTTTTCAACAATTTTGCCTGCATACATAACAGCAATATCATCTGTTCTACCGGCAACCACGCCAATATCATGGGTGATAAGGATCATTGCCATCTTTTTTTTAGTTTGCCTTTGGGCCAAAAGATCCAGTATCTCAGCCTGAACCGTTACATCAAGGGCCGTGGTCGGTTCGTCCGCAATTAGAATTTGTGGATTACAGGCCAGGGCAATGGTTATAGCAACACGCTGGCACATGCCTCCGGAAAGCTGATGGGGATATTGACGGAGCCTTAGTTCAGGATTTGGAATACCCACAGAAGTCAGTAATTCAACGGAACGGTTCCGGGCCTTATTCTTTTTGATTCCCAAATGATGACTCAATGATTCGGCAATCTGGTTACCGATTGTCATCACTGGATTCAAGGATGACATGGGGTCCTGGAAGATCATGGCAATCTTTGGCCCTCGTATAGCGTTCAACGCCTTTGAACTCATTTGATTTAAATCCCGGTCGTTAAAGTAAATCCTGGAATTAGGGGACACGTGTGCATTCTTGGGCAGCAGTTTTAAAATGCTTTTAGCAAGGATGCTCTTTCCGCTGCCTGATTCTCCGACAATGCCTAAACTTTTTCCGGATTCAAGATCAAAAGAGATATGGTTGGCAGCTTGAATTGGTCCTTGATCTGTTGCAATGGTCGTGACCAAGTCCTGTACGGATAAAATCGACTCAGGATGATCCAAGGGTTCACTCATCATAGTTGACCGTCCTTTGGATCGATTATTCCTCTCAAAGCATCCCCTACCAGATTGAATGACAGCACAGTCAGAAACATCGCCAGGGCCGGGAAAAAACTGATATAAGATGCTTCACCAAGAACTTCCTTGCCTTCTGCAATCATACCGCCCCAACTAGGTACAGGCGCAGGTACGCCTAATCCTAAAAAGCTTAAGGTGCCTTCGGCAATAATCATGAATGAAACCACAAAAAGCGCATAAACAGCTAACTGGGGTATAATGTTTGGCAGAATATCCCGGAAAAGGATATAAGCATCATTTTGTCCGATCATCTGTGATGCTTTGATAAAATCCCGTTGTGATATAGCAAGTGTGTTTGCCCTGGCAACCCTTGAAAAGGAGGGAATCGTCAAAAAACCCAGAGCTAAGATGATATTTGTCAGGTTCTGTCCTAAATAGAACGTAATAGCAAGCAGCAGGACAAGACCGGGAAATGCCAGGATAGTATCCATGATAGCCATAATAAAGCCATCCAAGTGTCCCCGGTAAAATCCCGCCAGCATGCCAAGGGTCCCTCCGATAACAAGGCCTATAACCGGGGTAATCAATCCAACAAGCAAAGAAATTCTGGCGCCATATATCAGCCGGGAAAGAATATCCCTGCCCATGGTATCGGTTCCAAAAAAGTGAACAAAAGAATTGGGGGCGGACTCAACACTGCTGGATGTTTGAATGCTTCCTGTGGTTCCAGGAGGGGCGGCCTGATTCATCCAGTCCATTGCATCATATTCCTGCAAAGGCAGCAGGTCTGCGGTAATGGCACACAACACTGCAAAAATGATCCATATTATGGACAGCCAAAAAGAACTCCCAAGTCTTTTGTGAACAGGCTTTGGCCTGTCCGGTATGATATTGGTATCCTGTTTTAAATGGATACCCATGATCAATCCATTCCTGAAATTCGAATTCGTGGATCAAGTACAGTGTAAACATAATCCACCAGGAAATTAACGCTTACATAACCAATGGTGATAATAAGGATGCATCCTTGCACCATGGCAAAATCACGGCTGAAAATGGAGCTGATCAAAAGACGGCCTATTCCGGGTAAAGCGAAAATGGTTTCAACTACAACTGCGCCTCCGATCAGATGGCCAATGTGGATGCCAAGGATCGTTATCAGTGTCAGTGAAGAGGGACGAAGCGCATGTTTGAAAAGGATATGTGATGTTGTCAGGCCTTTTGATTTGGCCATGAGGATAAAGTCCTCCTGGAGCGTTGCAATCATATCGCTTCGAAGTACCCGCATGAATGCAACCCACTCCACCATGGCAATACAAAACGCCGGAAGGATAAAAGACCTGATATTTCCCCGGAAAGATTCTGAAAAAGGGATATAACCGGTTGCGGGAAACCACTTCAGCTTGATGGCGAAAATATAGATCAAAACAAGCCCCATGACAAAAACCGGGACTGACATCATGGCAAAGGAAATTGAACTTAAAACCTTGTCAATTACCTTGCCGCCTTTAAAGGCGCATATCACTCCCAATGGAACGGCAAGGGCCAGGGCAAGCAACTGCGAAAGCACCATAAGTTCCAAAGTAACCGGCAGTCTGGATAATATCGCATCAAGGACGGGCTCCTCGTTACGGAAAGATACTCCCAAGTTCCCTTTGGCAACGTTTTTTAGCCACATTGCATACCTGATCATGACAGGCTTGTTCAACCCGAGTTCTTGCTCAATCGCTTCAATATCCTGCATTGTTGCATCTTCACCAGCAATCTCATAAGCAACATTGCCGGGCAAAGCATCCATCATAATAAAGGTGATAACCGTAACAGCAAACAGTACACCAAATAAACGGATTGATTTTTTAAAGCCTGTTGTGATGGTGTTTTTCAATTGATATTGCCCGTCCTAAAACGTTATTTTTCAATCCAGGCATGTGATATCTCAATGACTCCGTTTCTAATATCCGGAATGCCCTTGATACCCTGTTTTGCGATGATGTGTATCCTTCGTCCACCGCGGTATAAAAGCGGAACGTCTGTATTGATCAGTTCTGTAATTTCGCAAAGTATTCTTTTTCGTTCTTCAGGGTCGGTTTCTGTTTGCTGTGCCATGAGTAGTTCATCCATCTTGGGATTGTTATACCCGGAAGCATTAACCCGGCTTTCTGAGTAAAAATACTTATACAGGTATGGGCCGAAATCCGTCATGGGCGGAATCCGCCAGGATGATACATTGTAGTTTTTTGAGAACACATTTTTAACAATTGGTGAGATATCCATCCCTTTTGTTTTGACTGTGACACCAATTTTTTTGCAAAATTGCTGCAGCATCAAACCAAACTCCCTGCCGCGCTTTGTGTTGGTATGAATGCATTCAATCTCGACCGGCTGGCCATATTGTTCAATCAAGGTTTTTGCTTTTTCAAGATCATGGGGTCTATATCCTGCATCACCGCATGATATCTCGTCTCCAAAAGGATGATGTGCCAGGGGAATGGAATTTTTATAACTCATATCCACATAAACTGCCTGATTCCATGCATGGGCAATGGCTCTTCTGACAAGGGGATCATCTAATGGCGGTTTTGTTGTGTTTAACAAAGCGGTTTCAGCACCGCTGCTGTCTCCTTGATAGTGGACCAAAGATTTGTTTTCACTTGCTCGTTTGATAATATGTCCGCGATCCATAAAGATCACATCCATTTGCCCGGATTCAAGGCTTGCAAAGCGCGTTTGATGGTCAGGCACGGGTTTGAATATGATTCTATCAAGATATGGTTTTCCTTTTTGCCAATAATCCGGATTTTTCTCTACAACAAACCGGTCACCGGATTTCCATTCCTTAAATATAAATGGACCGGTTCCCACAGGTGCTCTTGATTGGGTGCCTTGCTCAAAGGCCTTGGGAGACATCATATAACTGTAAATGGCACGCGTGTCTGTCAGAATTTTTGGAAATGGAAGCCAGAAATGGGACAGGTTGAACCGGACGGTAAATTCATCCAGTTTTTCCACGGATTGGATTGGACCAATTGATGAGCGGCCCCTGAATTTGTTTTCAGGATTTAAGAGCCTGGCCCAGTTGTACACAACAGCATCAGCATTAAACGGCGTACCGTCATGAAAGGATACTCCATGCCGAAGTGCAATTGTCCATATCTTTCCATCTTTTGAAGGAGTTGCAGAAAGTGCGAGTCCTGGCACCAGGTTCCCTTTTGGATCCGTATCAAACAACCGTTCGTGTATGGTGCTGTTGGCAATAGATCCGCAGATGCTGAATGCATTTGTTTTTAAAGGATCAAATCCTCGAAAATCATTTTCAGACCCGAACGTCAAAGTGCCGCCATGATTTGGGGCGGCAGCACTTACAGGCTCCTGTCCAAGACCTAAAAGCATACCTATCCATAATACTAGGATGAAAAAGACGTGATAAGATGTTAGGTGTTGACCTCTGGAGATATTAAAGGTGTTATTTTTCATGCGAACCTCTCCTTTTGGGAAATCTTGTTTCATTATAGACCCGAAAGCCCTAAGAAACCTGCCCCCTTTTTAGGCGAAAGCAGGTGCGCTTAAACACTATATTTGCATATTACCGAAGTGCTATGAATCTGTTATGGGTTGAAATTGATCACCCAGAAAGGCTATGTCTTCGTTGTTATTGTAAACGGTTTGATAGCCTTCTAATATTGCTTGACTGCTGACTGTCAGGTACTTTTTAATAGCCTCATCATCAGTTAAGAGTTTGCCTAAACCTTTGCTTACCGTTGTGGCAACTCCTTGGGTGAAAATGGCTCTTGAATATCGAATTAACCGGCACTGTTCCTGCCTAAGCCCTTTGAAACCGGAATAGTTACTTAGACGGGAGGAGAGAAAATCATAGTGTTCTTGCAGCATCCTGCGCTCCAGATCAAGGTTTCGGCCATCCAGCATGCAGGCAAATAGTTCTCTGTTGTCTCTTGCAAAGAATACATATCCAATGGCCTGATCAATCCATGTATCACCGGTGTATTGTTTTGACTCATATGCTTTGACTAATTCCCATCCCTTTTTGACAACCTCGTCTTTAAGCTTATCCAAGTTGTCAAAATTGGAGTATACAGGCATAGTGGAGCAACCCATATGCTTTGCCAAGGACGTTATGGATAGCTTCTTCCACCCATTTTCTCTAACCATATCAAGTGCGGCTTCAAGAAAATCATTGATGGTTAAGTTGGTTTTTTTAGGCATTCGAATTCCTCAAGAGGTTTAAAATAGATAGTCTATTATAGAGTGTCTATAAAAAAATAAATCACATGTCAATAAAAAAACTATTAAGTTAACTATTTGTATTTTTTAATTAATAATTCTTCTTGGTTATGGTAGCGGAAATTGGGGATGGGCATTCAACCCATATCATCATTGTGATATGGCTTCTAATAATATCCCAGGAGTTTTGGCAGAAATAAAACAATCCCCGGGAAATAGGTCAAGAAGAATAGTACGCCTACCTGGATGGCCAGAAAAGGCATCACCGACTTAGAAATAAATATGATATCCCGCTGGGCCAAAGCGCCGGTTATATAGAGACTCACTCCCATAGGCGGTGTGCAGTACCCAATGGCCAGGTTCACTGTCATGATCAGGCCAAAATGCATGGGATCCACATTAAAAGGCCCAAGCAGGGGAAGGAAAACCGGCCCCAGGATCAGGGTGGCGGAAATGATATCCATGAACATCCCGATGACCAACAGCAGAATATTCATGGCCAAAAGAAAAACAAAGGGAGAGTGAATACTTGCAATGACAACTTCAGCTACCCGGTTGGGAATATTTTCAAAGGTCAGGTACCGGCCGAAACATGTCGCTGCCGCCACGATCAGCAGCAGTGTGGCTGAGGTAACAGCCGAGGACACGGTGACTTCCTTGATATCCTTAAACCCCATGGATTTGTAGATAAAGAACTCCACAAAAAAGGCATAGACACTGGCCACAACCGCAGCCTCATTGGCAGTGAACATGCCTGAAAATATCCCCCCGAAGATAATCACGATGAGCATCAGGGCCCAGAATCCCTCTTTGAAAATTTCAACCAGACGGGTTGCGCTGGGCCTGGGAAGACGCTTGATATCTGTTCTTTTTCTGTAAATAATCCAGGTGTAGGCACAGACGCATAGGATAATGAGAATCCCAGGTACAAACCCGGTTAGAAAAAGTCCCTCTAAAGACTGGTTGGAGATCATGGAGTAAAATATCATACTGATGCTGGGGGGGATGATAATCCCGAGATTGGGAGAGGTGGTCATCAGCCCCAGGGTATAATTCTCATCATATCCATTTTTGATCAGGGCCGGTATCATGAACCCGCCCAGGGCCACCACTGTGGCAACCGTGGAACCAGAAATAGCCCCGAAAAGACCGCAGCCGATGACACCTGCCATGCCCAAACCACCCGGCATCCAACTGACAAGTGCATCAGCCATGTTGATCAGTTTTTCAACGGTTTTTCCCCGGCTCATGATATTACCGCAGAGGATAAAGAAGAGCACCACAACCAGGGAGAATTTGTCCAGGCTGCGGAACAGGGTCTGAACAAGCAGGGCCAGGGGCATGTCTAAGAAAAAGACAAACCCAATGGTTGCTGTAAAGAAAAGGCACAGGAAAACAGGAACATAAGTTGCCATACATCCCAGCAGGACACAGAGGAGGACCACATCGCTTATCTGCATGAAAGTTAAACCCTTATTCGCTTAATCTCATTTCCCGGAATATTGCCTGGATTGTCCGGATAAACACCATCACGCCTGTAACAGGCATGATGGCGTACACAATGACCAGTGGAATCTGCATGATGATGGTTTTCTGATGAGTGAGCAACTGCAGATGGGTTATCTTGTATCCGTGGTATATCATGATACCGGCAAAGACGAGCATCAGGACATGGGAATAAAGGGTCAACCCCTTAGTCATGCCCGGAAAGATTTGGACAACTGCATCGATCCGTATCATGTTCCCCTGCCTGATGGCCACACTGGCCCCAATAAAGGTGGAATAGATGATCACGATGCGGACCAGTTCCTCGCTCCAGGCCAGGGTGTAATTGAACCCGTACCGCAGTACCACATTAGCAAATAAGGATATCAGAGCGGACATCACAATGATAAACAAGGTCCACTCTTCAATCCGGCTGATCAGTTTATCCGTTAGTTTAAATATAGTTCCCAGCATCTACAACATCCCTGCATCAATTTTCAAAATCAGTTTCAGTTTATTTAAGGAAATCCTGTACCTCTTTTAAGTAGTTTGCGGGCTGATAGGTATCCCCGGAATAGAGCTTGTTGATTTCAGGGGCGTATTTTTCATAGGTGCCCTTGCTCTGGTCTTTCAGCACAGCCATTTCAGCATCGGAGAGCTTGAAAAAAGCTACACCGGCTGCTTTGGCTTTTTCAATATTGGCCTCTTCTTCAGCCTTTGTCTTTTGACGGCTCTTGGCGCAAACATCATGGACACTTGCAATAAAGGCCTCTCTTAAATCCTGGGGCAGGCTTGCGAGCCACGCTTTATTGAATATCCAGATAAAAAGGCCCTGGGCATAGTTTATCTGGGTAAAATAGTTTGCCACTTCAAATTTCTTGGTGACATTGCACACGGTCAGGGTATGATCCAGCCCTGTGATTACCCCCTGTTTGAGAGCCACCGGTACATCGGGCCAGGGCATGGAAACCGGGTTGAACCCCCAGTTACGGTAGCTGAGTTGGTTTACGGCAGCCTCAGCAATTCTGAATTTTACGGTTTTGGCATCGGCAATGGTTTTAACCGGAACGGTAGTGGCCCAGCCGTAATTGCCGTATCCGGTGATATCCAAACCTGTAATGCCCTGGTGGTCCATGGCATTGAGAAAATGGTTGAAAAGTTTGTCATTGGAGATGAATTTTTCCAGTTTTTCAAAGGAATTGACCATGAAAGGCAGGTTTACCACACCAAACCTGGGACCCAGGTTGGTTGAGGCCACCGAAGATACCCCCATTCCCTGGACAGCCCCCATTTGGAGCATATTGAGCACTTCCACCTCACCGCCGAGCATGGAGTAGGGCTTAAAATCCACATAGATCTTGCCGCCTGTTCTTTTCCAGACTTCGTCACGGATTTCAAAGCCAGCCAGGACCCCCACCAATCCCGGTGTGGATACATTGGAGACAATGCAGCGGTACTTGGCCCCTTTGGGATCAAAATCCGGTTTCCATTTGTCCAGAGAGGGTTTCTTCTTTGCCAGCCCGGGAGAAGCGAAGATAAAGGTGCCGGCCAGTAACAGAATCAGGAAGACTAAAAATCGTTTAATTTTCATCATGTTTTCCTTTTCTTTAAGATGTTATGGAGTCGGCAGTGCAACAGGAAACCTGCTGCACCGGTGTCTGCCTTTGGGGGTTACTCTAATTTTTTAAATGCCTCTTTTCGGCCGGTGTACTTTTCGCGGAGCAGGGGCTTCATCAGCTTTCCGGTTGGATTTCTGGGAACGGCGTCAAAGATCACCTTTCTGGGTACCTTGTATAATGAAAGTTTGGATTTTGCAAATTCAATTACATCGTTTTCACTGATTTGCCTTCCTTCCTTTAACTGGACAATGGCCAAGACTATTTCCACAAGCCGGTCATCCGGGAATCCGATACAGGCAACATCATCAATATCAGGATGGTCCATGAGGGCATCTTCTATCTCAACCGGGTAGATATTTTCCCCGCCGCTGATGATCATATCTTTCATTCGGTCAACAATGTAAAAAAATCCGTCAGCATCTTTTTTCAACAAGTCACCCGTGTATAGCCAACCGTCCTTGAGTGCTTCTTGAGTCTTTTCAGGGTTGGAATAATATTCATACATCATGCGCGGGGTTTTAAAGATCAGTTCACCCACCTCTTCTGCGGCCAGGTCTTCATCACTTAAGGGGCCCACGATCTTGGCTTCAACCCCGAAGGTGGGTTTACCGATGGATCCGGGTTTTTCTAAGACATCTTCAGGATAAAGATTGAACAAACCGCCCCCGCCGCCTTCCGTGATACCGTAGATATTGGATACCTGGCAGGGAAGATGTTTGACCAACAGTTTTAAGGTGTCAAAGGGCACGGGCTGGGCACCGATCTCCATATACTTCCAGGCGGACAGATCATATTGGGCCAGATCAAGCTCCCCTTTTTCAATGGCATTGAGAATGGCAATGGCAATGGGAACAACAAATAGGGTGTCAGTGCACTTTTCTTCAGCCAGGGCTTCGATGATATATTTCGGGTCCTTGAACTCCCGGATAAGGGTGCCGGTGGCGCCTGTGGCATAAAAAGGTGCCCATAGGAAAAGGGTGCCTGAATGATACAGGGGAAGGAAAATCAAGTAGTTGTCGTTCCGCTGGACAAAATAACTCATTCCGTTGCCGATTGCCGTGCTGTTGATGGAAAAATGAGTATGAAGCACAGGCTTTGGCTTTCCGGTTGTCCCGGAGGTGAACATCATGGCAAGGGCATGGTCCGGCTCAACAGGAAACAGGGCATCGGATAGGTCTTCATAGTGCTCAACTTTTTCAAATGTAATCATGTCATCCGGTGCATCATCACCAATGCAGATGTAATGCTTGATGGAAGACATGGCATCCATAATCGGACGGACCACTTTTAAAAATTCAGAGCCCAGGATAAAGACCTCCGGGTTGCAGACCCCGGCAGCGTATAGAACATCCTCGCTTTCAAACCTGAAGTTCAGGGGAACCACCACTGCGCCAAGACGGATAATGGCAAAATAGGTGATCAGCCATTCAAGGGAGTTGTTTTGCAGGTGCATAACAAAATCACCGGGTTTAACATTGAGTTCATTTGCCAGATAATTGGCAGTCCGGTTGATCTCTCCATTGAATTCCTTCCAGGTAAATGATCGCCGGACTCCTGTGGATCCGGTCCGTTCAATCAGACAGACCTTGTCCGGGATATGTTTTGCATGGATGGAAGCATAGCTGGAATAGTTCACGGCGCCCTCCTTATATTGATGGGGTTGTCACATTATTTGTTGTGTCTTTATCTCCTTTTCAATGCCCTTTAAGAGTATCTGTGTTAGTGAGAAGTGCAGCTCAGGGCAGATTAGAAATTAACCTTGTCCAGGCCTTTCAGCCCTAAAATTTCCCGCGCGTCGTCTGAGGTCGCTGGCGTCAAGCCCATCTCCTTGGCAACGTTTTTGATCATGTTTACCTGATCGGCAGATGCTTTTGCCATGACGCCTTTGCCGGCATATACCGAATCTTCGAGCCCCACCCTTACATTCTGGGCGCCCATGGCAATGGCTGTTGATGTGATGGGGATCTGGAACCTGCCTCCAGCTGCAACGGACCAGGTAAAATTTTCTTCTCCCAGAACTTCTTTTGCTTCGTCATGGATCAGAACCAGGTGTTTGACCGAAGGGGTCATCCACCCCACCATAGGACCAAATACAAACTGCAGGTGAACAGGCGTTTTAAGCAAGTCTTCCTCCAGCAGCCATTTCACATAAGAAACATGGCCAAGCTCGTAGATTTCAATTTCCGGCTTGGTGTCAATCTCGAGAAAGGTTTTGGCGTATATGAGATCGTCGCTGAAGGTGGGCCTGAAGGTGACGTTTTTGCACAGCTCAAGGTACTCTTTTTCCCAAGGGTATTTGAACTCCTTGAACCGGCTGGCAATCTGGAAGATCCCAAAGTTGAAAGGGGCCGGATCAAAGGAACACATCTCAGGTTCCAGTTGTTTGATGGGAATCAGTTTTTCCTCTGTGGTCTGGTTCATGCCGCCCCCGGTGGTGGGTAAAAGCACCATATTGCACCGTGCTTTGATCTTTGAGTGTACTTCCACAAAAAGGTCAGGACTGGATACGGGCATGCCGTCCTCGGGGTTGCGCACATGGATATGGGCAATGGCAGCACCGGCTTCCCATGCCTTGACCGCATCTTCAACAATTTCATCCGGGGTAATGGGAAGAAATTCGCTCATGGTGGGAATGTGGACTGAGCCTGTGATGGCTGCCGTGATGATAATTTTATTCTCCATAAGGTCTCCTCCTTTTCTTTAGGACACTTTTGCGCCCTTTAATTGTGTTGTATTCTGATTTCGTTTGCCAGCAGGCTTTTAGCCCACGAGTAGGTGGCGGTATTCCTCCTTAATCAAAGGTAAAAGTTCTTCCAGAACTGCCCCGATGGTTGCAACCAGGCCGTCGATCTGGGCCTCGGTCATCACTGTGGATAAAATAAACAACCCCCTGGGAATGGAAAATACCCCTTTGTTTAGCAGGGACAGGTGCATAAGGGAGTGGAGTACTTCCTCGGATTTGAGCACCTGTTCCGGCGTGGTAACAGGTTCATTAACAAAGTGAAGGTTAAGCAGGGACCCGATCTGGGTGGACTGGATATTGAGTCCATTTTTTGCAAAGATATTCTGCAATCCCTCCTGGAACCTATCCCCAAGGCGGTTGACACCGGCAACGGCCTTTTCATCAAATTTTGACAGCGCTGCAAAACCTGCCTGCATAACCGTTTCATATCCGTTAAAGGTGCCTGAGTGGTAAAGGGGTTTATCCGTGTTCTCATGGCAGTATATGTTCATGATGTCAGCCCTGCCGCCCAGCACACCGATGGGAAGCCCGCCGCCCACCACCTTTCCTACGGTAGTGATGTCCGGGATCACATTAAACAGTTTCTGGCAGCCTCCAGTGTCTACCCTGAAGGAAAAAATTTCGTCAAAGACCAACAGGACATCATGGGCTTTTGTTACCTCTCTGACGGTCTCAAGATACCAATCCTGGGGCAGGACCACACCGCCGGCACCTAAAAAAGGCTCCATGATCACGGCTGCAAGATCTGTGGCATGAGCTGACACGGATTTCTCTAGAGCAGCCGCATCGTTAAACGGGACCTCTATAATATCCTGTGTCATTGCAGAAGGGATCCCGGCTGTAATGACATTCTTTTTTGTGGAGGCAGCCACAGCATCGTGGGTGCCGTGGAATCCGCCGCTCATTTTCAGTATCTTGTTTCGTCCTGTAAAGGCGCTGGCTGTTCGCATGGCAAACATGGTGGCCTCGGTGCCCGAGTTGAGAAAGCGGACCTTGTCAAATCCTGGCACTCGCTGGCAGAGCAGCTTTGCCAGTTTAAACTGGCTGTCCGTAGGCGTTGAATACTGAGACCCTTTTTCAATTCCCGTGCATACGGCTGCGGCCACATCCGGATCCCCGTGGCCGTGAATCAGGGCACCGTATGCATTGGTTACATCCAAAAGGGCATGGCCTTCATGGGTGTAGACATGGGCGCCACGGCCATAAGCGATGTGGAGGGGCCAGGGTTTAAAATAGCTTAGACTTCTTGTGGCGCCCCCTGGAATATAATTGATCAGCTCTTGATGGCGTTCCCTGGAAATGGGGAACCGCTTTTTGTACTCATCAATGATTTTGTCTGCAACAGGATGCATGGTGTCCTCCTTTAGCCCTTCTGTCCTTACTCCTTTTGGTGAACCAGATGCAGCTCTCCTACGGCTGCTTCGATTCTTTCCACAAACTCCCCTGACTCGATCCGCTCTTTTAAGGTTTCAAGATCATCCATGTAGACCTTGTCATAATCCAGATAGGTAAGGGTTTCCCGGGTCAGGTCATACATGATTTTTCCTGCGGGACTTAACTTTTCCGGTCCCCGCAAATCTGCTGCCTGGGCCGCACACATCAGTTCAAAAGCAAGAATATGGTTGGTGTTCCCGACAATTTTCCTGGCCTTACGGCCTGCAATAAGGCCGAAACTGACAATATCCTGGAAGTCTGCAGTAGATGTAATGGACTGGATAGAGGCGGGTACGGCAAGTGTCCGGTTTTCCGCCACAAGAGAGGTGGTCATGAACTGACCGCCCATAAGGCCCATACGGACCCCTGTATCTTCTTTGCACAGAAAGGGCGGAAGCCCGGTACTATGTGCAGCATCCATGAACCGGTCAATTCGCCGGTCGCTGACGACGCCTAAGTTGACCATTGAAATGCCCAAGCAGTCCATGGCAAAGGAGATGGGCTGTCCGTGAAAATGTCCGTTGTGGATAAAGGTTTCGTACTCTGTGAAAATCAAGGGGTTATCATTTGAGGAATTCAGCTCCCGGAGCAGGACTTGTGCCGCATTGTCAACTGCCTCCTTTGTTGGGCCGATGAACTGCGGGGTACACCTGATGGAATAAGCGTCCTCAACCGGAATGTCTGCCACGGATATGCCCTTGTGTTCCTTGAGCACCCCTTGCAGTTCCATGGACAGTTCCTGCTCGTCAATTGCCATGCCGGAACCTGTCAGCAGCCGGGTCAGATTATCTGCCGTGGCATACTGGCCGGGATGGTACTTTTGCTCATGGACCCTGGTATCAAAGGGGTTTATCCGCCCCATCAGGGTTTCGATGGCAAAGGCCGCAATAATATCTGAATTTTTCAACGTGTTCACTGCTTCACAGATCACGGTGCAGGCCAGGCCCACCATGGCAGATGTGCCGTTAATCAGCGATAATCCTTCCTTGGCATTGAGGTGCATAAGTTCAACACCTGCAGCCTCCATGGCTGCTTTCCCAGGCATGTCCTCGCCTTTGTATCTGGCCTTCCACTCCCCAAAGCCGACACTGGCAATACACGCCAAGGGACCTAAGTCGCCACTGGTGCCAAGGGATCCTTTTCTTGGGATAATGGGGAAGACATGGTTGTTTATCATGTCCAGGTAGATGTTCAGATTTTTTTCCTTTATACCTGAATACCCCCGGCACAGGGAATTTGCCCTGGCAATCATGAAGGTTCTGACCAAGGTGTCATCAAAGGGCTTTCCTACCTGGGTGGCCACGCTTCTGACCAGATTCTTTTGAAAATCGTTGTCCCGTTCCTTTGGCAAAAGGTGATCAACCAGTCCGCCGCAGCTGGTATTCACCCCGTAAATACAACGTTCTTCATCAGCCCAGGTTTCCACCAGGCTCCTGCATTCCCGGATCTTTGCCCAGTTTTCCTCCTTTATTTCAACTCGGATGGATAGATCAAGGCCGGCCTGGACCAGCTCCTCAATGGTCAAAGAATACCCGTCAAGAATCAGTGTGTTCTCTTTGATCGGCATGGGTGCCCTCCTTACATAATTGGTGTTAGGTAAGACTATTCGTGTGAAGGGGGATGTTCAGGGGTCGCGTGAGAAAATGCGAGTGGTCGATAGAATCAGTCAGTTAGAGTTCTATTAATATCAGCCTATCCAAATCCGATTTTTTTTGTCAAGTAATATTTTTAATTTTATAAAGAGAAATTAAAAATATAAAAAATAAACTCAGGGTATAGCTAAATTTCGACTTAGAATATTAATGTTTTTGCTTCAATTGCTTTATTTTTGAATCAACCCTCCTTTAATACATGAGTGTGGGTAAAAAGAGGATGATCTGGGGGAATATCATCATGATGATCACCCCTGCAATCACTGCAAGGAGAAAGGGTAAAATACCCTTGAAAATCTTTTCCAGGGGGATCTCATCTTCGAGGATATGTTTTGCCACCCCGTACACCACATACACATTTATGCCCACAGGCGGAGTAATTACGCCCATTTCGGTTACCATGACAATGATAACCCCGAACCAGATTGGGTCAAATCCCAGTTCCAACACCACTGGGAAAAAGATGGGAACAGTAAGCACCACAAAGGCGAGGGCATCCATGAAACAGCCGCCGAAAAAATAAATGAGGATGATTACACCCATGACCAGAACCGGGGGCATGTCCAGCCCCCCGACCCAGCCGGCAATCTCAAAAGGAATCCGGGTTACGGCCAAAAATTTTCCGAAAATCACAGCCCCTGTGATCAGCATGAGCACCATGCACGAAGTTTTAAGGGTTTCCATCAAGGATTTGACAAACCCCTTCCATGAAAGCTGGCGCCTGATCAATGCAATAACCAGAACACAGAAAGCTCCTATGGCAGCTGCCTCGGTCGGGGTGAAAAGACCGATAAAAATACCACCCACCACCAGGGTGAAAATCAAAAGGGTCTCTCCCATTCCGGCCAATGCCTTTATTTTTTCGTTCCAGGCGAATTTTTCTCCAGGCGGCCCTTGTTCCGGGTGGGTCCGGCACCGGATAAAAATAGATACAATAAAGAGCAGGGTGATCAAAAGTGCGGGAAAAATCCCTGCCACAAACAGAGCGCCGATGGACTGCTCCGTCAATATACCGTAAATGATCAGGACTACTGAAGGCGGCATGATCATACCGATGCCGCCTCCTGAGGCCACAGAACCGGTAGACAATTCATCATTATAATCGTACCGTTTCATCTCCGGCAAACCTACGGTGGCCATGGTGGCGGCCGTGGCAGGACTTGACCCGCACACCGCACCAAAAGCTGTGCAGGCGGAAACCGTTGCCATGGCAAGGCCGCCCCTGATATGGCCCAAGAATTTGTATCCGGCATCATAGAGCCGCTGGCTGATACCGGAGTTGAATCCCAGCTGCCCCATGAGAATAAACAAAGGAATGGTTGTCAGATCATAGGAGGCAAAGGTTTCATAAACATTTCTGGACAGAATAACCAGGCCGGCTCCGGGATTAACCATAATGGAAAACCCGGCAAATCCGACACCTGCCATAACAAATGCCACAGGCATCCTGGTCAGGAACATGAGGATCATAAAGACAATGCCGATAACGCCGATAAGAGAGGGACTCATTGTGTTTTCATCTCTAATAATTGTTTGATGTCGCAAAAAACAGTGGTCAATATGGTGGCCGAAAAGATCAGCAAACCTACCGACAGAAGGTAAACGATGTAATAAACCGGGAATTCCAGGTTCATGGATACCTCGCCTGTCACGTGAATATCATGAGCATAAAGAAACATCTGCCAGGTGATCAGGCCGAACAGTCCTAAGCTGATCAGCCGGGTTAAAATATTGATCTGAAGCTGCTGCTTTTTTGAGAGAAGCCGCACCAGAACCTCCACACCCACATGACCGTCAGCCCGATAGGTATAAGGAAGGGCAGCTGCCACCAGAATCGCGGCCAAAAATCCCACTACCTCCACAGAACCGAAAATGGGATATTTAAAAAACCGGCCCACCACATCTGCGACCGTGAGCAGCATCATTCCCATGAGCGCTGCCGCTCCCATCAGTTTTAACACACGTGATACATTATCCAGCAAACCCATTCTTTATCTCCCGGATCAAAGCAAATCTTATATAATATAAATAGAGCAGGCCGGCCTGTGCTGATTTATTAAATGCCAGAGGCCGGCCGCCTCAAGTTGATTTACATATTCTTTTTGATCACATCCACGACAGCCTGGCCGTCGATTCCTTTGGCAGATACGCTTTTGATATAGTCATCCACCACCACGGATGCTTTTTGGGCCCATTTTTTGGATTCCGCTTCAGACTGGGTAATGACTTTTCCGCCTTTTTCCTTGAAAAAGGCCATGCCCTTTTCATCGGCATCATCCCATGCTTGGCCGTGTTTTGCGGCAAATTCAGCATTGATTTCCGTAATGGCTTTCTGGTGTTCGGCAGAGAGTTTGTTCCATTTGTCCTTGTTCATGAAAACAGCAAATGTTGTGGTATAGGCTGTTGAATAGTTCTGGATCATGTAATGGCAGACTTCACCTAATTTCCAGCCCTTATTGGACTCCATGGGATGGGATGATCCGTCCACAACACCCTTGTGAAGCATCTGGTAGCATTCCCGCATGGACTTGCCCACAGGGGATGCACCAAGCGCAGCCTGGACCTTTCCGGAGGTTCCAGTTCCTCTCAACTTCAACCCCTTTAGGTCTTCAAGGGAGTTCACAGCCTGGTCACGGGTGTGAATTAACCCTGGGCCATGGGCATGGAGAAACATGATCTTTGTGTCGTCAAATTCTTTGGGTTTAAATTCTGCAAGAACGGCATTTGCGACCCGTGTGGCCTGGACGCCGCTGGAATATCCCATTGGCAGATCAATTGCCGAAGCAACCGGAAACCGCCCCCTGGAATAGGCAAGTACTGTCATACCGATGTCGGCAATGCCCTGGACAACCCCGTCATAGGTCTGGGGGGCTTTGGTCAGGGTTCCGGCCGGATAGTAATTAATGACGATTTCATTGTTGGTTCTTTTTTCCACCTCTTTACACCAGCTTTCAGCCAACTGGCTTTGGATATGGGTTGGTGGGAAAAAATTAGCATAGGAAAGTTTGGTTTTGGCAATGGCAGTTAATGGAAAGCAAAAACTCACAAAAAGAACGGACAGCCATAATGCAGTCATAAACTTTTTCATCTCACAGACCTCCTTAAATTTGTAGAATTGAATCCGGGTTTAGCTTGCCTGGCGGACAAGGAGGATGGCTGGCCATTTTTTACCCGTGCCACAGGGAAAGCCCGTCATCTGCTGTAACTTGTCCGGTTTGGTGAGTTTTGACCCTGGATTGACCCTTGCTGGTTAAACTTAAAGGACAGTGCTGCGTATCACCTCCTTCCGGATTGGCCGATACAGATCCGACCCTGCTTATTCGGCTTAATTATTTAGGACCTTTGTGTATGTCCCGGCTGTTGAAAAAGAGATCTATGTGAGGTGCAGAGGCGCGTTTTTGCCAGGACAATAAATTTGGTTACAATTTAACTATTAATTAGTTATGATAAATAACCATATATTGAATGAGCAGATATTCTGTCAAGTAAAAAAGGGGAGTTATCAAAAACAATTTTTAAAATAGTTGATATGATCAACCCTTAGTTTGCGGCATAATGTTAAAAAGACAAGACGTTATGTACAGAAAATGGTTTGATCACGATAAAATTGGATTAAAATAGGGGAGGTTTTAAAGATGGGCAGTCAAACAATTAATCCGAACTTTATTTCACCCTGTGGCCTTTACTGCGGGGTGTGCGCCATTCACATCGCAGACCGGGACAGCAATGAAAAACTCAAGAAAAAGCTATTGTCCCTTTATCAGGGAAACACGCCTGGGAAGGGAATTTTACCCGGTAGCAATGGCCTTTCCACAGATGCTATTCAATGCAGCGGATGTTTGTCGGACAGGCGTTTCATGCACTGCGAACAATGTGCTATCAGGGACTGCACAATGGAAAAAGGGATAAAAGGATGTCACCAGTGTGATGAATTTCCCTGTAACCATATTGAAAATTTTCCCATGGCGGTGGGTAAAAAGGTAATCCTCAGGGCGGTGCCTCAGCGGCGCAACATGAGCGATGAACAATGGGCGATTCAAGAGGAAGAACGCTACCATTGTCCTGAATGCGGCAATAAGGTGTTTCGTGGGGCCATGGCCTGCAATAAGTGCAGAAAGGCACTTGATCTGGACTAATCTAAACTTAGCTGCAAGTTGCATGAGACACAGCTATAGTAGACTACTGCGAATGCACCTGAGCGTAGCAGATGAAATGAAATATTTCTTTTAAAGGGGGCTGTTGCCAAATACCTGTTTAAGGTTTTCCAGCAGTCCTTTTTTTTCGCTTTCTGAAAACCCCCTTAGATAGTTCTGGATGTTCTCATTGTGGGCATCTTTAATGTTGTTGAGGACGCGCTTACCCTTGGGTGTGATCTCAAGCACTGTAATACGCTCATCTTTGGGATCATGCTTTCTTAAGATAAAACCATTTTTCTCCAGCCGCTTTGCAATCCCGGTCATATTAGGCCCTGAGACCATCATGATCTTACTGGCAACGGTTACTGTGTTCTGGCCGTTTTGGGAATTGTTCAAGACCCGAAGTACATTATACTGGGAAAAGGTCATGCCGTAATCCTTGTAAATGGCGTCCGAGTCTTTTTTATAGACCTCTGATGCCTTGACAAGGGCCACCATAACTTTTTCGTCCAGTTTCAGCCCGCTTTTATAATTATAGGTTTTCCATTCCGGTTCGCCGGATTGCTTTTTTCCAGATACAGCTCCCATGTTCAGCCCTTTTTGTCTATATGATTTATTGAAGATGACTTATACCCCGGTTGTTTTTATTTTTCAAGAATCAAGATTCAAATACCGCTTGATTCATAGGGTTACGGCTCTTTTCTCCGTCACTGTTTTGCATGAAAAAAGAACTTGACAAGCCATAGGTAACATATTATCTAAAAACAAGTTATCTTATAATATTTTAAAGATCAATCTTTATTCCGGACAAGATCCGGACTTCTCAGGACTGCAATGGTCTTGGGATGAATCAGAAAGGGTCAACATATGCGGTATGCAGAAACAGGGGTCAACCTTGAAGTTGATCTGACCCGGGGAAATATCGAACGGGTCCAGTCCGATCCTGAAGACACAGCCCTTTATCTTGGAGGGCTGGGAACTAATGCCAAAATCATGTGGGACAGGGTTCCTCCTGATGTGAAACCTTTTTCGCCGGATAATCTTCTCATTTTCAGTGCAGGACTGCTCTGTGGCACCCCAGCCATTGGCTGCAACCGAACCATTGTGACTACCATCTCTCCCCAGACTGAACTGCTGGCCTTTTCCATGATGGGCGGTTTTTTTGCGCCTGAACTTAAATATGCGGGCTACGACAAGATTATACTTTCCGGAAAGTCCGACAAATTGGTCTATCTCTGGATCGACAATAACAAGGTTGAGATCAGGGATGCTGCACACCTGGTGGGTAAAGGCGCCATTGAAACCGCTGAGGTCATAAGAAAAGAACTCAAGCAGCCCAAGGCCCAGGTGGCTGCCATCGGGCTGGCCGGCGAAAATAAAGTCTTTTATGCTTCCATTGAACAGGGCAGATCCAGTGCCAGCAGGGGCGGCATCGGTGCCATAATGGGAGATAAGAACGTCAAGGCTGTTGTGGTCCGGGGCACCCAGGATCTAAGCGTAGCAGAACCCGAAGAGTTCATGAATCTGTGTAACGATGTTATGGACTATATCAAGTTCAGAAACGATAACCCCATCCCAGGAGTTATGCCCATTCTGGCAGGCTTGGGTTCTCCCCAGGAGATGAAGGTCCATGACGAGAAATGGCACACGGAAAATTTCAACTGGGGTAATTCGAGGACCCGAAGAAAAGGGTTCTGGACCGACGAGATTAAACGGGACTGGACAAAGACCATGGAGGATGCCAGAACCCGGCTGATCTCCTGCTACAACTGTCCCATGACCTGCGGGGCCACCATCTCCATGCCGGGTCTGCCCACCTATATGATGAAATGCTTTACCAAGTTAACCTATACCATGGCAGCTTATTCAGACCTTGATTTTGGTCTTAGAATTGCTCAAAAGGCAACTGAGTACGGGCTGGACGGGTTTTCTGCTCCCCAGGTGATGGCCTTTGCCCTGGAGCTTTTGGAAGAAGGTATCTTAAACCATGACGATTTTCCTGATATGCCAGAAGACAGCGAGGGCAGATTCTACTACCTTCTGGAAAAAATCGTTCGTCGGGAAGGTATCGGTGATTGCTTAGCCAACGGTACATACTGGGCAGCCAAAGAAATTGGAAACGGTGCAGATGCCTTTGCCCACAACAATATCAAAAAGCATGAGCAGCTTCCCTTAAAATTGTCCATGCTCAATCCTATCTACTATCTTATGTATTGCACTGGGGAGAAAATCAACATTACCCAGATTGAAGGCCAGTTCCCCCAGGCACCTTACCCCAAAAAAGAACACAGGGAAGCCTTTGTAAAAGACTGGCACCAGGTTCCCGATGAGAAATTCAAACAGTACTTCATTGACTGGGAACCCAGAGGGGAGAATTCCATCCCCTATTATCCCACCCCTCAGATGTGCTGCGATATCGTGGATTGGCAGGAAAAAATGCACTACATTGACGATGCCTTGGGACAATGCGCCGGGCTCTCCTCTTTTCCGTTAAAACCGCCGTATCACATTCATAACTATCCCAGATTCATCAGTGCAGGGGCCGGCATCGAGATGGATGAGGACTCTTTAAGCCTTGCAGCCAAGCGGTACCGCACCCTGGTCCGGGCCATCAACATCCGGCGGGGTATGCGCCGCAAGGATGAAGCGCCACCTCAAAACCATTGGAAAAAGAGATTTCCGGAGCTGGAAAAGGAGCTTCTTGATACCTACTACGCGTTTAAAGGATGGAACAGCGATGGTATCCCGACTGAAAGCTCGCTGAATGAGTTGGGCCTGGATTATGTGGCCAGGGATTTTATTGAAAGGGGCATCCTTAACCAAGAGGCTTCTGTATCCTAAAAGTCAAAAGTGTTTGAAATAAAACAAGGGAGGAATCTGCCTTGACCGAAACCGATAAGAAAATCATCAAGACCATCCGGATCAATGTGGATAAGTGTAACGGCTGCAGGGCCTGTGAAATGATCTGTTCTGCCTTTCACGCCGAACCCAAATATTCCAGCAATAACCCGGCAAGATCCAGAATCCGCATCATCCGGGAGCCGCTGCGGGATCTCTATGTCCCGGTGTATGCCGGCGACTATGCCATGGCAGAATGTGCAGGAAGAGACAAGTACACCATTGACGGCAAGGAATATGATGAATGCGCCTTTTGCCGCGCCTCCTGCCCATCCAGGGATGAATTTAAAGAACCTGACTCCGGCCTTCCCCTCAAATGCGATATGTGTGAAGGTGAGGAAGAACCGCTGTGCGTGAAGTGGTGCATGCACGATGCCCTGATTTTAGAAGTTCGGGAAGAAGATGCAGATGAGGCAGATACCATCGAGGAACCAGAAGAGTTGGAAATCGGTCTGGAAGCCCTGGCAGACAAATACGGGCTTGAAAAGATCAGAGATGCCATCGCTCGAATATCAGATCAGGATGCTAAATAAAACTTACCCTGAACCAAAAAACAATTGAGGATATAGAGTGGAAACAGTCCCCCCTTTCAACGAAGTTGTCGATGAAATAAAACAGGCTGGCGGAGAGGCCTTCAGGCACTGCTTCCAGTGCGGGCTGTGCGACTCGGTCTGCCCCTGGAACCGGGTCAGTCAGTTCAGTATCCGTAAAATTATCCGTGAGGCCACATTCGGGCTCACCGAGATTGACGGCGAAGCCATCTGGCAGTGCACTACCTGCGGCAGGTGCCCATCGCTTTGCCCCAGGGGCGTAAAACAGATCGATGTGGGTGTTTCCTTGCGGCGGGTGGCCTCTGAATACGAGGTCTTTCCTGCATCAGTCCGCTCAGCCAGAACCGCCAGGGCCAGTTTGATTTCAGAGGGCAACCCCCTTCAGGCGGAACGCTCCTCACGGTCTGATTGGGCCAAGGGTCTTAATGTCAAAACGTTTTCAGAAGACATGGAAGTCCTATATTTTGTGGGCTGCTATTTTTCATATGACCCAAGGATGAAAGAAGTCGCCCGGGCCACTGTAGAGGTTTTAAACCAGGCAGGGGTGAAATTCGGCATCCTGGGCAATGAAGAGAACTGCTGCGGAGAAAGCATTCGGAAAATCGGTAGCGAACAGGTCTTCAGAACCCTGGCAAAAGAAAACATCAAGACCTTTATTGAAAACGGGGTAAAAAAGATAATTGTTTCCTCCCCCCACTGCTATCATACCTTTAAAAACGAATACCCGGAGTTCATGGTGAACTTTGAAGTGGTTCACATGTCCCAGTTTCTGGCCCAGTTGCTGGAAGAGGGTAGGCTTGAGATAAAAAATCCAGTTGAAAAACGAATCACTTTCCATGATCCCTGTTACCTTGGGCGCCACAATAATATTTACGAGGCCCCAAGGGACCTGCTCATGGCCATACCGGGCCTTACGCTGGTGGAAATGGCGGATCACGGTGCCAAAAGCCTTTGCTGCGGTGGCGGCGGCGGCCGGATTTGGATGGATACCCCCAAAGAGGAACGGTTCTCTGATATTCGTATTCATCAGGCAGGTGAGACTGGCGCCGAAGTTTTGGCAACAGCCTGTCCCTACTGCATCACCAATTTTGAAGAGAGCCGGCTCAACCTGGAAGTAGAAGATACACTGGCAGTAAAGGATATTACGGAAATTATCCGGGATGCTGTGGTCCCGGTTTAGCGTTTATATAACGTAGTGAGGTTGAACACCTATGGAAAACCGTATCATACCGCAAGAGGTGATTGACGAATTCTCAAACCAGCCCGGACAGGACTATTTTGGTGACATCATGGTTGTGGGCGGCGGAGTCAGCGGAATCCAGGCCTCCCTGGATCTGGCTACCGCAGGGTTCAAGGTGTTTTTGGTCGAGAAAGGAGCCAGTATCGGCGGCCACATGGCCCAGCTGGACAAGACCTTTCCCACCAATGACTGTTCCATGTGAATTCTCTCACCTAAACTGGTCGAGGTCGGCCGGCATCCTAACATAGAGATACTCACCTTTACCCAGGTTGATACGGTAAAAGGAGCGGCAGGGGACTTTAAAGTCTCTCTGACCACTAAGCCCCGGTATATCATCGAGGAAAAATGTACGGGGTGCGCAACCTGCACCAAATACTGCCCGGTTCTCCACCCGGATCCCTTTAACCAGGATATATCAGACAATAAAGCGGTTCATGTCTACTTTTCCCAGGCCATCCCCCTGGTGGCCTATATTGATGAGACCTGCCTGTATTTAAAGGAAGGAAAGTGTGATATCTGCCGCGGGGTTTGCCAGGCAGATGCCATTGATTTCAGGCAGACTGAACAAAGCCGTGAGATAAATGTCGGGGCCATCCTGTTGTCTCCCGGCATCACCCCGTTCAACCCAAGTGAAAAACCCGAGTACGGGTACGGTTCGCTCACCAATGTCGTGACCTCCATGGATTTTGAGCGGTTGCTCTCCTCTACAGGTCCCTATGAAGGAAAGGTTTTGCGGGCATCTGACAAGTCCCATCCCCAAAATATTGCCTGGATCCAGTGTGTGGGGTCAAGACGGGTGACAGAAGGGGAAAACTCCTATTGTTCCGGGGTTTGTTGCACCTACACTCAAAAGCAGGTCATCCTGACCAAAGACCATGAACCAGATACCAAATGTACGATATTCCATAATGACATCCGGTCCCACGGTAAAGATTTTGAGCGGTATTTCAGGCGTGCAGACCAGTTTGAGGATGTTAGGTTTATCCGTAGCTATCCGTCAATTGCCGGGGAAAATCCCGATAATAAAAACATCATTATCCGATATGCCACTCCGGATGAGGGAGTAAAATCAGAAGAATTCGATATGGTGGTCCTGTCCGTGGGGCTCAATCCGCCTGCCCATTATAAGGAAATGGCACAGCAGTTTGGTGTTGAACTCAACGAGCACGGGTTTAACAAAGCCAACCATGCCAATCCTGTTCAAACCAGCAGACCAGGCGTTTTTGTCAGCGGCGCGTTCCAGGGCCCGACTGATATCCCCGAATCAGTGTTCACAGCCTCTGCAGCCGGCAGCCAGGCCGGAGAACTGCTGGATTTCAGGCGGGGAAAACTGGCCAGAGAGCGCCAATACCCAGAAGAACGGGATGTGTCCAAAGAAGACCCCAGGATCGGGGTGTTTGTCTGCCATTGTGGGGCCAATATCGGAAGTGTGGTGGATGTACCTGCCACGGTAGAATATGTCAAAATACTGCCGGACGTGGTCTACGCCCAGGAACAGCTTTTTTCCTGCGCCACCAATGCGGCCAAAGAGATCACGGATCTGTCCCTGGAAAAAGGGCTGAACCGGGTGGTCATCGCGGCCTGCTCGCCCAGAACCCTGGAACCCCTGTTCCGGGATACCCTCAAAGAGGCCGGGCTCAACCAGTACTATATGGACATGGCCAATATCAGGGAGCATTGCTCCTGGGTTCATTCCAAGGAAAAAGAGGCGGCCACCCAAAAAGCCCAGGATATCATCCGCATGTCAGTGGCAAGAGCCAGGGTTTTAGAACCCCTCCAGGAATTTGACCTTCCGGTGAACAAGGCGGCGCTTGTGGTCGGGGGCGGCATAGCCGGCATGACCTGCGCCTTGTCCATTGCGGCCCAGGGCCATGAGGTTCACCTGATTGAAAAGGAAAAAAATTTAGGCGGGATGGCAAGACGGCTGCACAAAACCATTGAGGGGATGGATGTCCAGGCACTTCTGGATAAAACCATCAAAGCGGTTTATGCGAATCCGAAAATTCACGTCACCCATGAAGCTGAAATAACCAAAGTATCAGGGTTTCTGGGAAGTTTTACCACACAGGTAAAATCAAGGGGAATGGTCAAAAAGATCAAGCACGGAGCGTCGGTCCTGGCTATCGGTGCTGAGGCTTTCCGCCCGGATGAATACCTGTATGGCGAAAGCGACAAGGTCTTCACCCACATGGAAGTGGGACAGAAAATTGCTGAAAAAGATGAAACTGTCACCCAGGCCCAGAGCCTTGTGATGATCCAGTGCGTAGGCTCAAGAAATGAGAAAAGGGACTATTGCTCCAGGGTCTGCTGCAGCCATGCCGTGAAAAATGCCCTGGCCCTGAAAAAAGTTAATCCGGATATGGATATTCATATCCTGTTCCGGGATATGCGGACATACGGACTCAAGGAAGACTATTACAGGGACGCTTCTGACATGGGCGTTAAGTTTATCCGCTATGTACCCGAGGATCCGCCAATTGTTGAGCCAGGCCAAAGCGAAGACGGCCGGGACGTCCTCAAAGTTACGGTGCCCGACTATATCCTGGGCCAGCGCCTGGAACTGGATGCCGATATTGTTTCCCTGGCAGCTGCTGTTTTACCGCCTTCCACCATCCATGAGACAGCCGGACAGTTCAAGGTGACTTTG